>NZ_JBILJQ010000069.1:0-27659 GCF_044377145.1 Aquimonas sp. | reverse complement strand
GCCATGGAAGCGCTGGTCCAGCACTTCGGCGGCTGGGAGGGCGTCGCCTCGACCTTCGGGGTCACGGTGAGCACGGCAAAGGCTTGGGGCGCCCACCTGCCGCACGCTCGTTCGTTCGAAGCGCAGGTAAAGTCGGACGGCTTGTTCCATGCGCCGCGCGAGGGCTGAGATGATGGGGTTCGCTTGCAGATATGTGGCCGCGCTGATTGCGCTTGGGTGCCTGACGCTGCCTGGGTGTGTTTCAGTGCAGCATGACATTGTTGGCCAGGCCTCGGTGGTGGATGGAGACAGCCTCGAGATCCACGGCGAACGTATTCGCCTCTTCGGCATCGATGCGCCGGAGGCGCGCCAGGCCTGCACGCGTGACGGCCGGCCTTGGCGGTGTGGGCAAACGGCCGCGCAGCGGCTCGACGCGCTGATAGGCGGCCGCACCGTCCGCTGCGAGCCCCATGAAATTGATCTCTATGAGCGAGTCGTAGCCATCTGCTACGACGGCGAGGTCGACTTGAATGGTGCGCTCGTCGCAGAAGGACTGGCGCTGGCCTACCGCGACTTCAGCTGGCGATATGTGGCCGACGAAGAGGCGGCTCGCTCGGCGGGCCGGGGTGTATGGGCCGACGGTGTCCAGTTTGATCCGCCGTGGGAGTGGAGGCGACGAGGGCGGCAGTAGCCTCGACACGGTCCCACGGCTTCGGCTCTGATCTCTATTCGGCTCCTTGCCGAGTTTGGTGGACCAACAGGCAAGGTTGCTGGGGCAGTGGGTCACGCGACAGGCGATGGGGTATGTCGCGCCGAATTGAAGATGGCTGCACTGATATGATTGTGTGGGTGAAGCAAGCGGCTTCACCTCCGTCCAGTCTCACAGGATCTACCCATGGCGATCGATATTTCGAATCTCACCCCCCAGCAGCTCGATGAACTGATTGCGAGGGCTTCCGAGGCGAAGCGCAACCTCCACAAGCAGCGCATCAGCGATGTTCGGAAGAAGCTCATCCAGCTGGCCAAGGAAGAGGGCTATACCATCGATGAGCTTTTCGGGAAGGGCGCGAAGGGCAGCAAGGGAAGTGTTTCCGCGAAATACGCCAACCCGGCCGATCCGTCTCAGACATGGACTGGCCGCGGCAAGCGCCCAAACTGGTTCAAGAATGCCCTGGCTGCCGGTGCGAGCGAGGCGTCGTTGCTTGTCGGATAAGTAGATGCGTCCAGCGCCGGGACTTCCCGGCGTTAGGGGCGAACATTGGTGAAAACTGCTCTTTGGATGTCAAGAAACCAACCACTGCTGGCTCTTCGTGTCCCAGTCGAATTGATAGACGCGGATACCATCCTCTCAGAGCTTGGCGCATGGGAATTCCCGGCGTTCGGCGCGGTGACGATCGCGGACCTCGCGCGGCTTGATATGCGGCCGCACGGTGTCTATGTGGTCCACGATGAACAGTCGACCGTACGGTATGTGGGCAAGGCAACATCCCGAAGCCTCTCTGAAAGGCTGCCTGCACACCTTGATCCGCGGCCCGATGACTGGTTCAGTACGATACGCAAGCGAAAACTTGGAGCGTGATTGGCTGGCTGCGTGGCGAAGTCATGGACCGAGCATGACCTCGTCGATGTATCGGCGCAGTCAGCCCCGTGCTCGTCGTCGTGTAGGAAAATTCCTATTTGATGCCTGCCCTAGATGTCGTTTTAGTATGCGGCTGAGGATATGACAAAGAACCTCAGGGACCTCGCAACAGGAGGTCGCCGGAATGCAATCGAAGCTCAAGCAGGTCGTAAACCCCATGCTTGCGGAACTTCGACAGTTGCGGGAGATCCGGGGGTTATTCGGGCGGGAGAAGGGGATCAAGGCAGGGATCGATCCTTCGTCGGCCAGCCAAGCTGGCGGAGGCACTATAGGCCCCGACTGCCCTTCTGTATGCAGATGACGATTAGCTTGCAGCGATGATCCTTGTTTTCTACTCTGGGCTGATCCACCCGACGGCCCACAACCGCGAAGTCAGTGGCTGAGAGGTGCCGCCCGTGATGTGACCCCCTGCGGTAATCCTGCTCGCCGCCGTGCTCAAAGCCTGCAGACCAACGTAGCATCATACGGGAGGATAGGAACATTTCACCTACCGTCCTCCGCGAAAGTGTGGTACACAACTCGGGCACGAATTGCTATCGTGCGAATTGCGTGCGGGAAGCATGCATAGGGGAGGGGGATGATCGTCGTGCATCGTCACTGGTCACTACAGGGGCTAGCGTACCTCTGGCGATCACTGCCGCTGGCCGTAGTCGGCTTCGCGATTGGCGCGTGGATCGCGTACCCCGCCGGGCTGGCAGGCCGACCCATTGCGGGCTTCACGGTCGACGTCGGCGACATGTTGGAGCCTGGCTGGCTCGGTGCGAAAACCCCGGGCCTCGCGGATGCAGTCAACCGGCGCAATGAGCATTTTCGGCTCATCGATATCGACGCGAGTCTACGCGACATCGCGAACTGCACGACCGCTATCGTCAATGAGCAGCAACGGGTCGCTGTAGAGCAGCAAAAGGTGGCAGAAGCCCAAGCGGCGGTAAAGGAGTGCTACGCGGAAATCTATCCGAACCCAACGGAGGCGAGATGAATAGGTGGACAGTCCGACTAGTCGCGAGCGCGTGTTTTGCAATTGCAGGTATCGTTTCGGCGCAGTCGCCAGCGGCTCCGGACACGCCGCTGCAGCGAGAGTTGCGGCAACTCAAGGCCGACATCGCGACCCTGCACACTCGGATTGAAGAACGCGATCGCGCACTCGGCGTCACCCAGACGAAGCGCGACGAAGAGATCCGGGCGCTGCTCAACGGGCTGATGGTGGCGGTCACAACGAGCTCGCCGGACGCGTCCGAGGCCGTCGAGGCCACCGTCAAAGATGTCCTGACGCCTCAGAGTCCGCTGGGTATATGTGCTGCAGGGATAGGGTTTGACGAGGCGAGAGAGAAGCTCACCGATCCTACGAAACGGGCATCCTTGACTCCGCCGGAACTCGACCTCCTGCAGCGCGTGATTGGCGAGTGCACTCCCGAGTTCGCGTGCAATGACAAGCCCGCCGCGGAACGCGAGTCTTGTGAGAAAGATGTCGATCGCGACCGCAAGAAGCTGGCGTTGCTGCTGCGCCTGGCCGCAATTGCATTCATGGCATCGGGTGACTTCCAGACGGCAGCGCTGCTCATGATGGCGGCCGGTGCCATGGAAGGCGGCGATGGTGGCGGCGACAATCCTCCGAATCCGAATCGAGCTCCGACGCCCGTTTCAACGCAGGATCCCGATCCAACTCCCACTACGCGGTGTGGCTGGTGCGATGATCTGGGGGAGGGGTATACCGCACGTCAGGAAGGCCAGGTGTTCATCATCACTTTCCCGGACGGCAAGGTGCGACAGTTCAACTTGGGGAATGTGGTGGGAGCGAGTGGTGCACAGATCACCCTTGATCAAAACCGTGACACAATCACTCCATCCAGGAATGGAACACTCGTCTTAAAGTATTGCGGCGATCAGCAGCGCAACGCTGCCGGCGAATACGGCGGCTTTGACGAGTACACGCTGAGCGAGGGATCGGTCGTCCGGGCCACGAATTATAAGTCAATGCGAGCCTCGGGTGCTTCTTGCGGTGCCAGCGCGAAGGAGTAGCCAATGCGCGGTGCCGTCAGCGCCTTCAACGCGTCGGTTGTCGATCTGTTCTCGTGCGCGCTGCTGGCCATGTTAGTGATATGGGTAACGGCGATGGGCAGCGGCGCGGGTACGGCGCCGCTCTCGACAGACTCCGTGTTCGTCAGTATCGGCCAGTATGACGGCGAGGGCCACTTCACGGAAGCCACGGTCACCTACCTGGGCCTGCCGTGCAAGATGGATCAACCGCAGAGCGAGTGTGGTCGAACAGACTGGGAAGGCCCCGCGGGGCAATCGCTCGTGGTGCGGCGCGACGTGACGCTGACGCCAGCGGGGCGGCTGCTTACCGCGGTCGGCACTGGAATTACTCGTGGCTTCTCCATCGAAACCGACCACACACACTGCTCGTTCCCCGAGCACTTCATTAGCCTCGGGGTGGCGACTGCGAATGGCCATGTCATCGCGATCGACGACTTTCGTACGAGTGGCATCGGCGCCTTCAAGATGCGGATGACCTATATCCCTGGCGGATCTGTCGTGCTGGAGAGGTGCGACGAATACGGGGCGAACTGCAAGGCGTTCACTCATGGCACACCGTGAGGGCCCTGAGGTGTTTGGGTTGGCGGTCGTTGACCTTTTCACCTGTATGTTCATCATGGCGTGCGTCTTCTACATGCTGGAATCGCCCGGCATCGATATGGGGTCGGTTCCACCCACCGAGGGCGTTCTCATTCGCACGGGACGGCCAGCGCTCCTGCATATCCGCGTCACGACGGCGCATCGCACGATTCACTCGTGGGCCGACGTGGCCGGCATCCGTCGACTGGCGGATGAGTCGCTAGCATTCTTCCCGCGTCCTGGCGAGGCATTGCTGAAGGTGCAGCTCATTGCCGATCCGGGGTCGCATGCTTCCACCGTGGAAGTCCAACTCGAGGGTGGAGCATGCGGAGTCAGTAAGCACACGCTCGACGCGTCCACCCACTTCCGGAGGACCATCTCTTGCTGAGCGTGGCGGCGCTCTGGGTGGCGGTGGCGCTGCCGAGCGCGGCAGCCGAGACCCTTTGCATGGAACTGCGCGATGTTCCGAAAGTATTGGGAGCGCAGGTGGACACGCACGTGGTGTTCTCGCTCACAGCGTTCTGCCGCGGCGATCGAATTGCTGTGGTATACCCGCAAGGAGCGACGGCCGACCCCATCGAGCTGATTGACACCGCCGGCAATGGTCGACGCGTGGTCATCGATCGCGATCCAACAGTCTTCGTGGCGAGTACGACTCGGGTCGATCCGCACAGGAATCAGGTCGAAGATCAGCGGTTCTCGACGCCGCGAGAACAACCCGATTCCGCAATTCTCGCACTTGGGCGTGCTGTGGCTGCGCTGGGCAACGAAAGCGTCGCAGCTGGGTACCTCACGTCCCAGTATGCGGTCGTCGTCGGCGACCTCGGCGCGGCATCGGCATCGACGACCACGGACCAGACGATGCGCGTCCGGTATGTCGGAGGAAACGCCAAGCAGCTGGCGGCGGCAACCGCCGACCTGATGTCGGCCGGGCTGATCACTTCGGACGAGGTCCTCGCGTTAGTTCGTCGCGAAGACGAGCCAGGCAAGCCGTTGTTTGTCGTTACGACCGAGATTCCGCCCCGATTGCATACGTTGCGGATGGGACAACGCCCGGTGTCCCGAGTCTTGCCGGACATAGCTGCCCTTAGCCGTTTGGTCGTGGCTGCGGAGCAGGTAGAGAGCACCGGCGCGCGGACTCTGGTCGACGCGCACGCCGCGGAACTGCTCTACGCGTCGTGTGTCGTGAATGGAACGCATCTGCGCAAACGTCTTGCGACAATGGGACTGCCACAAGGGGGCGACGTGTTCATGCACTGCACAAGGGCGACGCCATGACCAAGAGCGAAGAGGGTGAAGCTCAAGAGACACCGCGGGACGCGGAGACCGGAAAATCCGCGATGATGTGGGAAATCCGAGGGCGCTTTGCTGCTGCTGCAAAGGTACTCGCGAACAGCAATCCGTCGAGCCGTTTGTCTTTGCTCTCTGCCACACTCTCCAATCTCCTGGGGGCAGTTCTTCTTACGGCGACGCTGTACTGGATCGTCTACGCTGTGGTCTGGACGCAAGACGACCCCGTGGCGCGGATTGCTCTCGTGGCGGCGACTCTGCCCCCGCTAGTTGAAGATGCGTCACTGACGGAAAGTGACGCCGATGAGACCGAGTCTGCCCCGGCCGTAGCGTCAACTGCAGACACCACGATGGCCCCGTCAGGACTGAAGCGCAACTGCGAGATTCATGAGCGTGCGACGCTCCGCCTGCAGGCTAAAGGAGAACATGCCCTCGAAGCCGTGATCACGCCATCGCCTGTGTGTACGAATGAGCTGCGGTGCGGGGCGTCGCACGCTGGTGAGTGCCGTTTCGATGTCTTGCACTTGAAACGAAATCTAATGGGGGTGCTCACCCCGGAGATGGAACTTCCCGTACAAGCCGTTGCCCGCGCGTACGAGTCGTTCGTCACATCTGATCTCGAACTCATCCAATGTACGACTTCGCAGCGACGCAGGGCAGAGGAGCGCGCCCTATGCCGCCGAACGAACCAGTTCGAGCGTCACTATGCGGCCGAGCTAGAGAGCCCTGGCTTCATCGTTCTACGCAAGCTGAATGGGCCGTTCCAGGTGCTTTCCATCATGGCCGCCGTGTTGTTGATTGTAATGGCCGGTCGTCATGCCAATGCGATGCGAGTGAGTCACGTTGAGTCGCTGGAGATGCGCGTGGAAGGTGAGGTGCGTCTACCCTGGCATTCTGCGAAGACGCCAGAGGAGGCCTACAATCAGTGGAATGGGTTTCTCCGCGAGCCAGCAAGGAACTACGAGATTACTGGGCAAGAAGTGTGCGACGCCTCACCCTACCTAGCGGCTCACGGAGCCGCCATCGTTGCAATGCACTCCGGGCACAACCCGTACGAGGCAGTGGACCGCACCATCGAGACCTTTCAGCGCAAGGCCGAGATCGCCGGCGGACTTGCCCGCTACTTGGTTTACGCAATACCGACCTTCGGGTTTCTCGGGACTGTGGTCGGCATGGGGCACGCGATGCGTCTGACCAGCATCGCGCAAAGCGGCGACCCTGCCCTGCAGGCCTATGCGCGAGCGGTCCTCGGCGATCATGTCGTGGTGGCATTCGACACTACAATGGTGGGATTGATTGCATCTCTTCTGGCGCTTGCGTTGCTTTACTTCTTGGGCCAGGTCACTGAATCGAACATCGAACGCGTGCGCCATGATGTTCATCGGTCGATGGCGGACGGCGATCTCAAGGAGTTGGTCAAAGCGGCCAAGGTGCCGGCGCCGGTGTACCACCCGCCGCCGCGCAGTCGCGGGCAGTGGGCGCTTCGTTCGAGCTCCGTGGCTGACGCGGACACCACGCGACGCCCCACGGGTTGGTTAGTGCGATTGCTGATGGCAGCGGTCTTGGTCGCGGCAGGTACCTTGTTGATGGCGCGCTACGGCGTCAATGTATCGGACGTGCTGCAGCTTTTTCAGGATTCGGTGTCAGAGCAGACCGCGCCAGCTTTGGAGCCGTAGGCCCTAGAGCGTCGGCCTACCAACCGATTCACACGCTTCGCGTCAGTGGACAGTCCGGGTTCGCAGGAACT
Organism: Aquimonas sp.; assembly: GCF_044377145.1. Classification (NCBI taxonomy): domain Bacteria; kingdom Pseudomonadati; phylum Pseudomonadota; class Gammaproteobacteria; order Lysobacterales; family Lysobacteraceae; genus Aquimonas; species Aquimonas sp. The sequence goes on along the minus strand of NZ_JBILJQ010000069.1, from coordinate 20,388 downwards.
ACGCAGCTGCACCTCGGCCTAAGGTCGCTTTTCCGCGTCATGTCCACGATTGAAGCGAAATGCTGCGTGACTACGGGTGAGCGCGTCGGCGGGCCGTATGGCAGACAGGCCTTCTACCTTCTACTCTTTCTGTGAAGTTTCCAGTCGCAGTGAAGGCCGATTTTTGCAGGCCTACGACATACCCTAAATGGGCACCTTGAGAGCCGACGCAGCTTTATCAAGCAGCCACTGTTGGGGCGTGACCCCGCTACTGTTGTGAGCCAAACTTGGATTCCTTGGTCAACTCCCGGTGGTATGCGGCGTAGACTCCCAAGAATAGCGCCCCTTCCTAGTCCAGCCCAGGAGGTTCATGTGACTCGTCGATTGATTGCCTTGCTGCTGGCAACCGCCTGCTGGTCTGCGAGCGCGTCGGACGTTCAACTCCTGCTGGTGCGAAACGCCAAGTCGGACACCTCATGCGATGACGCCGTGTTTCATGGGCGCCTATTTACGGTGCCTATGGGCACCAGTCTCGAAGCAGTCGGTTCGACGCTCGGATTGACCCTGCTGACGCGCGTGCAGGAGCTGCCGTACGAGGACAACGCGCAAGGCGCGTCGGCGATCCCCGCTGGAACCTACACGGCCAAAGTGCGGACTGATGAGACTAAGAACTGGATGAAGGGAAAGCCGCATCGCGCCTGGCGCCTGGAACTCGACATGGCGCACAGGAGCGGCGTAGAGCGGAGCGCCATCCAGTTCCACTATGGTGAGGACCAGTCCTGGTCCAAGGGTTGTGTGATCCTGACCGGCAGCGCTCCAAGCAGGCCCTTGGTCTGTATGGAAGAGGACGCAGCGGACAGTCCCGATGAGGCGGTGGCTGCGGTCCGCATCTATGTGGAGAAGACCCTCGTGAAATCCGATGATCGCGTCGTCGTGCGCATCGTGGAGTGGCCCGACTCGTTGTAGGCGACCACTGCGGACGCACTTGGGCACTGCAGAGTTTTGTGTCACAGTCCTGCAGAGTTGATCGGCCAAACCTGCATAGTTGAGAAGGCCACCTTGCCGGTCCCGCAGAGTCGAGGACACCAAGTTGCCGGCGATGCAGATTTGGCGGTACCAAGTTGTCGGTACGCAGGCACTCGCCATGGATTGAGCGATCGGAGCATTCAGCGCGTCCTGCAGCTGACGTTGATGCTCAGCAGTGAGCCCCACTACCCATGTCGCGGCCGCAGCCGCCCGCGCTTCGACCTTGGCCTCATCTCTGGTCACGACAGCGTCCCCAGAGGAAATGTGATCGGCTGCCAAGGTCAGTGAGGAGTTCTGGGCAGCAACTTTTCAAGGGTTTCGTGGATGCGTTGCAGCTGCCCGATCAGAGCAGGGGGGGTGCGAAGGAGGTTGTCGCGCTCGTGGATGACGGCGCGCAGGTCGTCTCTCGCGCGGTTGAGGTCCACTTCGAGCTTCTCGCGCAGCTTGGCTTCCGCCGTGAGGGTCGCCACGGTCTTTTGGTGCTGAAGCAGGTCGCTGCCGCGCCGGTCGAAGTCTGCGCGCAGTGCTTCGAGCTTTTCGCGGATCGCTGCCAGCTCCGCTTCAGTCCGCTGGAGCTTCTCTGCGACATCCTTTGATGCTTGGGCGGCTTCGACCTGGCGCTCCCGCGACGCCGTGGCGTCTGCGCGTGCGGTGTTGAGATCGATCTCGAGAGTCGCTCGCTCCAGCACGAGGCCTTCGCCCCGCTTGAGGGCGTCTGCCAGTTGCGCTTGCAGCTGGCGGTAGCGCTCAGCTTCCAGTTCGTTCTTCTTCGCCTCTGCGGCGGCGTGCGCGCTTGCCGCTGCCAGCTCACCCTGAGACACCGCCAAGGCGTGCCTAGCGTCGGCGGCGGCCGCCAGTGCTTCTTCGACGCGCTTGTGCTGGGCTTGTGCCTCGGCGAGCGCCTGGTCGCGCTCTTTGGTGCGCTCCGCGAGGGTGCCTCGCAGATCCTGCGCCGACAGCTTGGCGCTGGCGACCTCGGCCTCCATGCCTGCCACGCGCTCCCCAAGGACTTGCTCGCGGGTCTCCAGGTCCTGCCGCAGGGCGTCCAGCTGAGCACGGGTGACTGCCTGCTGATCTGCAACCGAGCTGAAGCTCGCGCGAGCCGCCACCCGGGCTTCTTCCAGCAGGACATCCCACAGGTCTAGGAGGCGCTGCGGCAACTTGGCGCCGTCCTCGCGGCTGGCTAGGCCTCGCTGCAGGCTGCGGTTGAGCCAGAGCTGGCGCAGGTGCGGCGTGATTACGTTGGGGCTGCCACCGCCGAACACTTGGCGGATCGCGCGCACGCTCGGCGGCAACCCGTGTCCGGCCAGCAACAGCGCGATCTCGCGGACGTCATCGACGCTGATCGGCCTCTTGATGCGCCCCGCTGTCTGCACAAGCCAGACCTTCCGGACTTCCTCGATCCGGCGCTGGAAGACCAGGTCGCCGTCGGCAAGTGGCGTGCCGCTGTCGTTGACGGGCGTTTCGGACATGGTTGTGGCCTGCTGCGTGTTGGCGTCCTTCGCACTATACCCCTTTAATGAACGCGCGCGCTCGCAGGAAAATTACAAGATATTCGTTATGTACATGCTATCTCTCACGGTACAGGACATACCGACCGTGACAGCGGTACGCATGTCGTCAAGGGGAGGGAAGGTCACGCGCTTGGGGTTCGTGACCCGAGGCAGAAGTTCGCGCGACTGATTGAACCGCAAGCACTTTCTCTTCCGGAAACTCACGGGCGAGCCGCCGTCAAAAGCGCAGGTTCGCGCGCGCTCAGCTTTCGTGGTCAGAGCGCGCCGGCACTGGCCCCAGTGACTGGTGATCGCACTACCGAGCGGATCCCGAGGTTGGCCCTTCGGCGGCTCAGCGTCCCATTCCAGGCTCGATGCCATAGCGCGATGAACTGCACCACAAAGATCAGAAGTGCTTGTTCACCTCGGAAAATCCTAGGCCGCCGACGCCGACACTCTTGGCATGGAAGCCAAGAAACCCAGACCGTGATCGCGCTGGGCCGCTCGCCGGCGTTCAGCAATTGGTCGATAGCGGCATTGACCCGTTCTTGTGTGATGCCTCGTGGCGCGGGAACAACGTCCTACTGCGGTGCCCTACGCCGCACTTGACGTACTCGCGACAAGTGATGAACCACCAATTCGTGGCCAGCGTGAACGGCTCTATCCTAGCCGGTGGCGCCACGGACAATCCGGCCGCCCACTTGCTCGATCCGTCACAATGGCCCGGCCGGCGTTCACGTTGCCGCCGCACTTGAAACTGTGACGGGCAACCACCACCGATTGGGTCAACGGAGTGAGTCCGGCGCCAAGACCTGGGGTGAATCTGTCGCAACCTACGCGACAAAGTGGCGCGAGGCTGACTGTAGGGGGCACGCGAGTGCCTGGCACGAAGGGGCGCTTGGTCAGCCAGCCTGACCCGGTATAAGGAGCGATGCATGGGTCAGCACCACGTAGGACACAAGGAACTTGCGGCGTTCGCCGAGGACAAGGTGAACCTGCCGCACGAAATGGCACTCGAGTTGCGCGCGCAGGCGCGGCGGCTGCGGGAAAAGCTGGAGGTGTACGTTGGCGAACATCCCGACTTCACCCTGAAGAAGATGCAGCTGTCAGGCAGCCTAGCCAAAGGCACGGCCTTGCGGTCGCTCAACGACATTGACGTGGCCTGCTACATCAGCGGCGCCGAGGCCCCAAAGGATGTCTCCGCCCTGCTGGAGTACCTGGCTGCGCGCTTGCGCAAGGCCTTCCCGAACTTCAAGCCGGAACAGGTCAAACCCCAGACCTATTCCGTTACCGTCTCGTTCCTCGGCTCGGGCCTCGACGTGGACGTGGTGCCCATCCTCTACTCGGGCGACCCGCAGTGGTACGGCAACCTGGTAAGCCAGGACGACGGCTCCTTCCTTCGCACGAGCATCCCGCTTCACCTGGACTTCGCCAAGACCCGCAAACAGCGCCAAGAAAAGCATTTCGCCCAGGTCGTTCGCCTCGTCAAGTTCTGGGCAAGGCGCATGAAGGCCGAGAACGAAGGGTTCCGCTTCAAGTCCTTCATGATCGAAATGGTCCTGGCCAAGCTGTGCGACGAGGGCCGCGACTTCTCCGACTACCCGGAGGCGCTTCAACTTTTTTTCACCTACCTCGCGCGAAGCAATTTCCGCGAGCAGATCGCGTTTAGCGATTACTACCCGGCGAGCAGCATCCCGAGCTTCTCCGATCCGGTTCGGATCATCGACCCCGTTAACGCTGACAACAACGTGGCTCGGTTGTACACGAGCGCCCACGCAGACGCGATTGTCGATGCGGCGCTGGACGCGGGTGAAGCCATCGACGCAGCGCTGGCGGCCCCCACCAAGCATGAGACCGTCCGCTACTGGCAGAAGGTCTTCGGTTCCGCATTTCAGGGCTGAGTTGAACCATGTCTTCGAGCTACACGGATTCCGGAACCACCACATTTACAGTCACCCATGCCCAGCACATGGCGGCGAAGGTGGCCACCGACCTCAAGCGCCTGCAGCGGCTCTACGGGAGTCCCAGTGATGCCGATATAGCCAGGTACGAAGCCGAGGTGATAGAGCTGCTCAAGGCCGGCTACCTGGGCACCTTAACGCTCGGTTTCCGGCGCGATGGCAAGTGGATCGTGCCGACGCTGCGCTACACGGCGCAGGATCTCGCCGGCGGCCCGTCCAACGATGACGATCCGGGTAAGGTGCCAGCCGGCGCGAACGTTGTTGGCGCAGCCTTCTACAACTATCTGACCTACAGCAGCGCGTGGACCGGGCTGACGCCGGCGCAGAAGGAAGCGTTCACGAAGACGGTTCCGTTCCAGCGTGTCGACGCTCCAGAGCCGGAAATCAACGGCTACCTGGTCGCAGACCGCGTCTACTCCGCCGGCGGCCGGGCGATGAATCGCGCCAGCGTGAGGAGCTTCTGATGACCAACAAGCCAACCCTCGGCGAATTGTTCGACCACCGAATCACATACCCGGATCTAGACACCCAGAGCCGTCTGGCACGCCTAGTCGGGCTCGACGAGCAGAAGTCACGCCTGGCGAAGATTCTTGGTCTGCTCGTCAATCCGCATGGCCTCAGAGCCTGGCTGCAGGCACACCATCCAGAGGCCGGCGCGCTGCTAGACACGGTGCTTCGCCGCCCGCCGCTGGTGATCCTTGCCGGCGACGTCGGATCGGGGAAGACCGAGTTGGCCGAAACCATCGGCGATGCGGTGGCGCGCCAGGAAAAGATCGACATCACACTGCTGCCGTTGAGCTTGTCGACGCGCGGCCAGGGACGCGTCGGTGAAATGACGCAGTTGCTGTCGTCGGCATTCGACCATGCCGTCGCCGAGGCCGAGAAATTTAGGTCGGACGCGGGCAAATCGCGCGGGGCGGTCATCCTGCTCGTCGACGAGGCGGACGCCCTCGCCCAGTCCCGGGAATCGGCGCAGATGCACCACGAAGACCGGGCCGGCGTTAACGCCTTCATTCGCGGTATCGATCGCCTCGCCAATGCCCGACTTCCGGCGGCAGTGATCATGTGCACCAACCGCCTGAGCGCGCTCGACCCGGCGATTCGACGTCGTGCCGCCGAGGTGCTGACGTTCGCGCGCCCGACCGACGACCAGCGCCGCTATGTCCTCGAGCTTCGCCTCGAGCCACTGGGACTGTCAAAGAAGCACATCGACAAGCTGGTCGCAGCCACGGGACGGCGTACCGACCACGAAGTTGGATTCACCTTTTCCGACCTGACCCAGCGCCTGCTCCCTACGATCGTGCTTGATGCGTACCCGAATCGCCCAGTCGAGGGCGAACGCGCCGTCTCTATTGCGCTGGGCATGGCGCCGACCCCTGCATTCCGCGACGAGGGTTGACGGTCATGACGCAGGCCAATACCGCCCGACGGGACGGCGACGCCTTTCAGGCACGGCAATTCTGGAGGCGCGCGGCACGATTGCTCGACGACAACTCTCCGATCCGGCGGGTCGGGTTCGAGTCCGGCCCGAAGAGCTACGACGACATCTGGTTGGAATACGACCCGGCGCACGCCCCGCTTGACCAGTACGGACGGCCGTTGTTGCGTGAGCATCTCCAGTGCAAGTGGCACGTTGCACCGGACAGCTACGGCTACCTTCACCTCGTCGACCCCGCGTTCGTCAACGCGAATGCGAGGTCGCTGCTGCAGCGGGCCCATCGGGCGCAACTGGACTACGCGCCGCGCGGTGAAGGGGCGCGTTTCAAGCTTTTAACCAACTGGCGACTGGATCGTGCCGATCCCCTGCGCGACATAATCGGCACCCGCTCGGGTGCCGTGCGCTTGGACCGACTGTATTCGACCCAGACCGACAACAGCAGGCTGGGCGAAGTGCGCAGGAGCTGGCGGGAGCACCTGGGTATCGACGAGGACGCGCTGAGGATTCTGGCGGGAACCTTGGCCTTCGGCGAGGCGACCGATTCGCTGGATGAACTTCGCGATGACCTGGACGTGCTGTTCGGCCTGGTGGGCCTGCGCCGCATCCCACCCAACCAAAGTGCGTTTGAGTACGACGACCTGGTGTACCAATGGATGGCCCAAGGGCGCTTGGACTTTGATCGAGCGTCGTTCCGACAGGCGTGTCAGCAGCAAGGCCTGCTGGAGGACGCACGCAAGCGGCCGGGCGTCTACGGGGTGAAGTCGTTTGAGCATGCGCTCGATCGCCTCGAAGAGCGGTGCTTGAAAGTGTTGGACTTCGTCCCGGACTTCGATGACCGCTACATCCGCAGTGAGTCAGACTGGGCAGGTAAGCTCTATCCCGCGCTGAAGGCCTTCCTGCTGGACGCCGCGCGAGGCAGCGAGCGACCGCGCCTCGCGTTGGACGCCCATGTGACCCTGGCCTTCGCCGCCGGCTCGGTGCTCAATCAAAAATCTGGGCGCGTGGTCGAGTTGGAACAGCGCTCACCGGCCCGCCAGGTGTGGTCCATGGACGATCACCCCTCCGACCCGACCTGGCCGGCGTGGGAGTGCGAATGCATCGACGTCGACGTGACCCGGCCGGAGTTGGCCGTGGCGGTCGCCCTTACCCATGACGTCGCCGCTGATGTGCATGCCTTCATCACGCGCACGGTGCCTGAGGTGGGGCGCCTGCTGGTGTTCCGTACCGTCGGTGGGACCGGACAAGCGTCGGTGAAGAGCGGTCGGCACGCATTCGAGCTGGCGCAGGCGTTGGCCGCGCAGGTCAAACAGCAGCGGCCGGCGGATGTGGATTCGAAAGTTCATTTGTTCGTGGCCGGCCCAAACGCATTCGCATTCTTCCTCGGGCAGCACCAGCTAGCGATGGGAGCAATGTGCTTGTATGAGTTCGATTTCGATGGCGCGCGCGATCGCTCCTACCGCGCCTCTCTCACGCTCCCCATCTGAGCGGGTTGACGCCGGTGGCGGCACGGCCGGAAAGCGAAGCGACACCGCAAGCCGTTTGTCGCTCTTGGGCTTCGGCATGCCTGGGGAGTCCTTTGCCTGCCAGGCACAGCGATACTGGCGACCCGTAAACGTTTACCCAGAGCCCGCAAGCAGCATGCAGATGGCAACGGATCGAGAACCGACTTCCCTGCCCAGGATGAATCGATCTGATCACCTGCTCAGCGATAATGCGGAGGTCTGTTTGGAGTTTGGGGAGCGCGCAAACTTTATGGGCTGCGACGGTGGGTGGCGCGCTAAAGCTCATGATCAAGTCGGGCAACGATCAGGAACTCGTGGCCAAGTTGAGTGAAAGTTCACCAACACAGGCACCTCGCGCTGGAAGAAAGCTCTCAAGTCCTGTAAACAATCAGGGTTTTCCTCTGTGGTCTCCCTTGCCAGAGCTGCAACTAAGGGGCGCGCCTTTTCCCGCCTCGTGTGACCTGTCCCCACCAGGCTGTGCCACCCGAAGCTAGGTAGAGTCAGGTGCGCCGACAGAAACGCAACATCGTCAAGCTGTCGAGGCGATGGGGCGCCGCCGCGTATCGCAAGCCGCGCGCCTCGGCAGTGCCGGCAAGGCCCCAGCTTGCGGCAATCCCCTTCGACCGTCACGCTCGATGTGAGCGAAGGAGCGCAACGAATGATCGATGACGATTTCGACGACGACTACGAGTTCCAGGACCCGCCTGCGCCAAAGCGCACGCCGCCGCCAGAAGACGGACTGAGTCCGCAGGAGCGCCGTCGCCTCAATCGCAACGCGCGCCTGCGCCGACAGCGCGAATCAAAGCGGCTGGCCCAGGGCAAGCCCAAGCGCCCAAGCACGCCTTTCAGGCGCGGCTACACGATCCTGCGCGGCAGCGCAGCAAGCTTCGAAGAGGCCGGTACGGACCTCACGGTGGTTGGCTCGGGCCTGCGTCATGCCTTGAGTGCCGAGCAGCTTGGCGCAGCCCGCGAGGTCTTCGAGGCCATGGGCCGCCGCGGAAACACCGGCTTTGCCGCCAACACCCGGCGCGCCATGGCCGCTGACATGCTCCACTGGAAAGCCTTCTGCGCGGAAACCGGGCACAGCGTCTTGCCGATTGAGGAGGAAGGCCTAAAGCGCTTCTTTGACGCGCTCGTGGACGCAGGATACAAGCGCGGCACCCTGGAGCACCTGCTGTTCACCTTCCGCACCGTGGGCCGCTTCTACGGGTGCAGCGATCCACTCGTCAGTCGAAGCGCCTGGGCCTACTGGCGGGATCTTTGCCGCGAACGTCTGACCGCACGCGCCAAGCAGGCTCCCGGCTTGCTTCTGAGGCATGTCGACGCGATGACCAAGACGGTTGACCGGAGCAGCGCTGTGGATCTGCGCGACATCGCGATGGTGCGGGTCTGCTATGACCTCATGACTCGCCCCAGCGAGCTCGTGGCCCTGCGTTGGGCCACGCTCCAAGACGAGGACGGAGGCGAAGGATTGATCCTGATCGAGCGGTCGAAAACCGATCAACAGGCCGTGGGCCACATCGGCTATCTCAGCGCGCCGACGATGGTCGCGCTGCGGGCCTGGCAGGCGGTCAGCGATCGCAGGGCGGAGCACGTCTTCCATGCTGTTCGGACCGTCGGCACTGCGGACTGGGAGGCGAAGCAGCAGGCTACGCAGGAAGCAGCGGTGCTGGGCGCGTTGGCAGCTCCTACTCCGCTCAAGCCCGCTGGCAAACCACCGGCCCTCACCGTCAAGGCTGTCGCCGCTGCCATGCAACGGCTCGCAACGCGCGCCGGGCTCGGCACCTTGGACTTCTCAGGGCACTCTGCGCGCGTCGGCGCGGCCCAGGACATGGTCGACGCCGGCGTGTCGCTGCTGGAAGTGATGCATCAGGGCCGCTGGAAGAGCACGGCAATGCCGGCGCGGTACGCCGAGAATCGCAATGCGATCAACGCTGGCCGCGCGCGCTTTTCGAAGGTGCGCGCGTCGGCAAGCACAAGAACCCGTAGCGAACCATAAGCTGCCCTTTCGGGTCCACTAGCTAGCGATCAGCACGCTCATCGTGCGGCTTCGGCGGTTCGTGGCGGAGAGCCGCAGAAGCCGGGCATCATGTGCGAGCACCTGACAGATAGCCAGCTTCGATCTGGGCTAGTCGGCGCGCTAACCCCATGTGGCTGAGATACGCGTCCCGACCTTTGTTTCCGGTGTTGATCCATTCGCCGCGCAGCATCCTGAAGCGCATGCCATTTCGCGCATGCTCACCGGTTGGCCATACCTTGACAGTAGATCGCAGACCCTTTTGGGCATGTCGCTCAATGTTCCAAACCTGGTGTGACATCGCCTGAGAGTACGCCGGCCGCCGGTCGCTAGCTAGGGAGTCGGGCGGGGCCTCTCGGCTGCTACTGGTTCTTCTACGGCCCGCCGAACGAATCCATCCAACGTCAGTGCGATCGCTGCTTGAGTGCTGATGCCGAGCCGGGAACCGAGCGTGCGGAAGAACAAGCCTGTGGTCGGCGCAATGCGAACCGTGGTCGGCTGCAGCCGCGCTGCAACATCCGTGTCGGTGGTCAGCTCAACCGAGCACGCGGCTTCGATGGACGCGGCCAGTGCTTCGGCCCAGATTCGCTCAAAGAGATCCCGCGGGTGCGCCATGAACGCGATCGCGTCGATAGTTTGGTCCAGCCGCCGGCTCATGCGAACCAACCCCGAACGTCGGCAACTGGCAAAGCGAAGCGCTGCAGCGCGCGGTGCGGCGCGACTACGAATCCTTGAAGCAGCCCGCGCTGGTACGAACGGCGTGAACCGCCGGGAGACGCGCACGTGAAGGAAGCCAGAGCCGGCGCAGAACGCGGCAGCATTTCGGGCTCCAGGATGACGAGATGATCGGCAGCGTCCGGAAGGGAAAGCTCAGATTGAGCGAGCAACATGCATGTTGCGCCAGCGCGGCGAACCGGGGCGATCACGTCGTCGATCTCGTTCGGCGCATCGCAATGGTCTAGGTCATCGAGAATCACGAAAGCAGGGGTTTCCGCGCCGCCCCGGAGCCACTCGGCGAGACGCATTCGGGCAGATGCGGCGGTCAACCCGACATGGCGTTCGATCGCCGGCAGCGCGCCGGGACTCTGCTCATGCGCGAAGCTGATGTAGATGGCCGCGCCACCCGTCCGAGCGAAAGCCTCGGCCATGCCAATGGCCAGCGTGGTCTTGCCGGAACCCGCAACACCGAGAGCCAGCCAGCACCGCGAAGGTGCGAGGGCGGGTAAAGGCAACACCGAGTCTTCAGGCACGGGGGCTTCACCGTCGCAGAGCGCCCGATTCAATTCGTTGGGGTCGACGTCAAAGCGCTCCGCTGCTTTGCCGACATAGCGAGGCGGTAGCGGCGGCCCGAGCGCAGCGCCAGCGGCGATCGCTGCAAGGCATGCCGAATAGCCCCGGTCATAGCAGGCGAGAGCTAGGGCTTCGCGAAGCTTCTGCATGGGTAGACGAACGCCGGCGGCAGTAGCGCGTCGCTGCGCTTGGCGGATGAATGTCTTGAACGCGTCGGACGACGTCATGACGACTCCTGAGGGGCCTGAGCGCGATCCGTTTAAACGCCGGTGGCCCGATCGAAGTCGGCATGCGGCCTGTGATGCGAAGGGCGACGTCGGGGTCGGATCGAACCCACCCGGCCAGGGTCAGCAAATGCTGCTGAGCAGGATCCTACAGAAGCCGCGGCGACCATGCTGTGCGGCGCGTCATGCTACGCGCTGTATTGGTCAGCCGCGTATGGCCTGTTCACGATGGACCACGGTCGTCATGCCGCCAAAGCCCTTAGCGTCTCTCGGGCAGTAGCGATGCATCCGCTTGGCAAGTGCATTCGCCTCCCTATCTCGCCGCGAACGATGCAGAAGAAGAAGATAGACCTTGCACAGGCGGAAGAACGGTCGATTCTTCAGATAGCCAAAAGGGACATGGACCATGTTTGCGTCGGTAGGGATCATGGCAAGCAGTGTGGTTGCTGCGGGCTCTGCGACCGCGATCGCCCCGTCATAGTCTCCAAGGCTGTAGAGCAGCCCCGCGTTGACATTGATGGCCTCGACACAGAACGGGCACCGGCCAACGGCGTGCCTTGCTCGCTCTAAAAGGTGCTGAAGCACGCTTCGTTCACTCGGATACGCACCGCTCCAGCATCCTGCACGCTCCATATCGGCATTCAGCGCCTCATCGACCTCGTCTATCAGCGTATCGGCGTGCTCGCTCAACGGACGAAGGACGACCTCGATACCCTCGACCCGGTGCGTTCCCTCGCCTGTGCTCGCGCTGTAGCGCGTCACCAACGGTTCGGGTAGTCCCAACGGGACGAACGCTAGGTTGTCTTGTAGGGGGTTCTTCCCGAAGCCGCTTGCCTCGAAAGCAGGCTCCTTTCGAGATGCGGCCCGCTGGAACGCGTGCCAGCTTGGGTAACCCTGCACCCTTGCGACGATTTCCTGCGCGTCGTGCAGCGCAAGCTCGGTGCCGTGTTCGGCAACAAGAGCCGGCCACGCCTTGCGCAGGTTCTTCGCCAACTTCTTTGACTGGTTGATGTTCATGGAGGTACCCGCCATTACGGAGACCGCATAGCGCATTGCTGCCCGCTCGCTCAGCCACGATCCCCAAGGGAGTCCATGAGTTGGCACAGGATGTACGCTCGATCCCAATGAGGGTTCGCCACGGCGGGCGGCGTGGGGTCGGCACCCCAGAGCCAAGAGTACTCGATTCTGCGCGGTGTTGATGGCCCTTTGATCGATCGGTGCAGGTGGCGGACCTGATGGCCCCAAGGGGGCAAGGCCGGAAGCGTCCACGTGTCGTCGCCGGCGCGGTGACAGGTGATTATCGACGGAGCGATGTTGAAGCTACGGGTTTCGATGGCGCTGAACATGCAGGCTCTCGCTGGGTGGCCTACCACCTCTATCCGTCGACTTCTCGCGACAGCAAGTTGCGGGGAGCATGCATCGCTCGGTCTTGAGAGCAGCTATCGACGCTGTTCCACCCCCAGTGCATTAGGTGAGCGCCTTCTGGTCGAACCTGGCCTTCATTCGCGTGACAATGCCATCAATGGCCCTGTCACAGTTGGTGCGGCCGATCTTCTGAACCAGCTGCTTGTCGAGGACAGATCGCAAAGTATGATTCAAGGACGGCGATCGCTGAGACATCTCCCAGAGCAGGTCGACGGGGAGCTGCTCGACGACGGAGACGAAGGCAGCGAAGTCAGAAAGAGCCGGCTCTGCGCCGTCGAGCAAGGCGAGGAGGCGATCACCGTCAAAAGCTGCATTTTCATGGCTGGTCATCAGGGTTCCTTCAAAGTAGTGATGCGCGGACGTACAGGTCGTCGGCGGATGGCGTCACGATGTCGATCCCCATGTACTCGTCGGCAACGCAGGCCATTCCGGGAGGCTGAAAAAGTCCTGAGGATCAAATCCCGGTCAAAAGATTTTGGCACGTATGGCGCACCGTAAGTCATTGATTTAGATGATTCCGAGGCAAGCTGGAAAAGTCTGACTGGTCCCACCGATCAAATCCCAGTCAAAAGTTCTACGGCTTACGGTGGGCGGCATCAGAGCGGCTCAGGTTCGCCGAGACTGCCCGCCCTCAGAACGAGCCGTGACCATCGGCGCGGCGAGGCGGGTCAGGATGTCGCGCGCAGCGTTCCAGTCGATGTCGTCATTGACCGCTTGGAAGGCGCGCGCCACCAGGGTAGCAACGCGCGTGCTGCGCCCCGCGTCGAGCTGGACGGCCGCCTTTCGTTCGCTGCCCTCGGCCATTGTCAGGTAGAGGTGCTTGCCCTGGTTCTCGATCTTCATCGACTTGTTGTGCTGCGGCCCGTGGTTGCGGAACTCGACGCTTGGTAGCAGGCCAAGGAAGACGCACAGCAGTTGCGGCAGCTCGTCCTCGGTGGGGTAGGAGATGATCTTGTCGTCCCAGTTGTACTTGGTCGGCTGGGTCGGGTGCTTACCCGCTGTCTCGATCTTCAGCGCAGGCTGGCGCTCGCCGGTCCGTTCATCAGCGTGACCTGCAGCTCGTCGACCTCGACAGCATGACCCTGCGCCGGATGCTGTCCGGCAAGGCCGACATCGACCTGCACGAAGAACTAAGGAAACTCTGAACAACGCGATCACTTGATCCCTGGGTGTCCAGCGAGTCGATTTTTTCGGTTCTTCAAGCCGAGATCGCACATCTTTCGCGACCTATCGACTCGCCCGAGACTCGCCCGAGCCTTCTTTCGCCGCGGATAGGGGTATTTCCCCGTTCCGCGGACGCACTCATGCTGCCGCCGCCACGCGTCGGCGCGCCAGACTCAGGTTCACCAGCGCAAACAGCGTCTGCAGGTGCGCCGTGTTCTTCGCCAGGCCGCGATAGCGCACCTTGGTGAAACCGAACTGGCACTTCATCACGCGGCACCGGTGGGCGACCCGCGCTCGCAGCTGCGCTTTCAGCCGCTCCAACGTGACCGTCGCGTCTTTCAAAGCACCGTCCACCATCGCTTTGACCTTGCCGCGCTTCTCGGCGATGTGTAGCTCCTGCTCGCCCTTCACGCACTTGTGCGCACCGGTGTAGCCCGCGTCCGCGTGTACGGTCTTCTCCTCACCCGTCAGCAGTGCGTCGATCTGGGTGACATCGGCCACGTTCGCCGCGGTGCCGGTGACGACGCGTACAAGGCTCGAGTGGGAATCAACGCCGACGTGGGCTTTCATGCCGAAGAACCACTGGTTCCCCTTCTTCGTCTGGTGCATCTCTGGATCGCGCTCGCCGCTGCTGTTCTTGGTCGAACTCGGCGCGTGGATGATCGTCGCATCGACCAGCGTGCCGGCGCGCATCTGCATGCCGCGCGCCGCCAGATCGGCGTTGACCGTCTCCAGGATCTTCGGCGCCAGCGCGTGCTTCTCCAGGAACCGGCGGAACTTCAAGATCGTGGTCTCGTCCGGGATTGCATCTACGTCGAGTTCCAAGCCCGCGAAGCGCCGCATCGACTCGATTTCGTACAGCGCATCCTCCATCGCCGGGTCGCTCAGCGCGTACCACTGCTGCAGGAAGTGGATACGCAGCATCACCTCCGGCGACATCGGCGGATGTCCGGCCTTGCCGCTCTTGGGGTAGTGTTCTTCGATCAACACCTGCAGCGCCTTCCACGGCACCACCCGCTCCATCTCCGCGAGGAACTTCTCGCGGCGCGTCTGCTTCTTCTTCGCCGTGTAGGCCAGAGAGTCGAAGGTGGTCTGCTTCATGGGGTTACTGTCATGTCGGGGATGCACAAATTCTACCAGCCGGGCTAGGATAAATCAGAGCTTCCTTAACAGATTTCCAAGGCTTCTGTACCCGTACACGAAGGGCCGAATTTGGATGGACGTACCGTTCGGGTAGATCACCCGCCCGCTGGAGCCGCTTGAGAACTCGAAGCGCAAGGTTCCTTGAGAGGTGCTCGTCGGGTGGCGGTAGGCGCAGCCTATGCACTGGCCGTGTTCCACCGCGTTGATGGTGCCGATCACGGTGCCGCTGGCGAAGTCGAAGGGGCCCGCGCTCTGCGGGAAGGTCGAGGAACCGTCTGTCCAGTAGTTGAAGTGCGTGAGCGCGACGACGCGTAGGATCCCCGCGTCGGCCAGGGCCGTCGCTCGCTCTTGCTCTCGATTCGCTGTCCAGGCTCCATATCAACGCGCTACCCTGCGTCACTCGATTCGGGAGCACGCCGATGGGACAACTGGTCGTGGCGTGCGCCGACATCGGTTCGATGAAGAACACGACGAGCAACTTCGGCTGGCATTCGAGCGCCGGTGTTGAGGGATGCTATGCATCGGAGCTGGTCGCCCATCTCGCTGGCCTGCTCGGCCAGGGTTTGCCGGTGGCGCTAGGCTTCGAGTGTCCTCTGTTCGTGCCTCTACGTTCCGATGAGCGAGCGCTGACAAATCAGCGGGCTGGTGAGGACGGGAAGCCCTGGAGTGCCGGCGCTGGCTGCGGAGCCATTGGCACCGGTCTGGTGCAGGTCGCCTGGATTTTTCGGCAGCTGAGAGATCGCTTGAGCGGAGTGCCAGCGTTCTCACTGACCTGGTCGGAGTTCCAGCAGGCCAGCGGCGGCCTTTTCTTCTGGGAAGCTTTCGTGACCGGCACGGGCAAGCGCGACGGTCACGTGGCCGATGCCCGGTCGGCCGTGGAGGCGTTCCAAGCAGCCCTGCCGAACGTCGATGCGGCCAACGCGCTGCCGAACGATGGTGACGTGCTGTCGCTCCTCGGAGCCGCCCTGATTCGTGCTGGGTGGACGAAGGATGTTTCGGTGTTGAGCCAACAGCTGGTGGTGATTCGCACCTCAGCTCAGGTGTGATGCCTCAGGCTCCTGCACGCGCGTGCATGCAGTCCTGAAAGGCGTCGTAGACACCCAAGAGCTGGCGACCCACGTCCTCATCTTCACCTGCGTGGAACGCGGTTCGAGCCCCGTACCCGACGAGGGCGTTCACCGTGCGCATGACCTTTTCGAGCATGTCGTCCTCGTACCCACCAATGTACCGCGCGACCTGACGATGTCCGCCGCGGGTGCAGGAATTCATGGCGTTCCAAGCGCGTTGTTTCAACTTCGTCAACGCGGTCGCTAGCCGGCAAGCGGGTACCTCCGCAAGCGATCGAGCATGGTCCCATCCGCGGGAGTTCAGGCTCGTTGTTGTCGACCACTGGTCCGGCGAAGGTCTCAACCCATGCTTCGTCGGCGCCGAACAGCCCCAGTTGGCAGGTACCACGGCCTCGTAGTTCAAGCGAACCCAGCGCCATGGCGACAGTCGGATTGCTCACGAGCATTGCTGCCATGCCATGCCATGACCATGGAGGCGCGCTATGCCACACAGTCTAGCGTGATTCGGGAGCGATCGTTGGCGAGCACGCGTTCACCGAGCGCATCGAGTACGGCGTTGTGACAGGCTTGCGAACGTTGGACCAGTTCATCCAGTTCATGCGGCATTTTCGGCCTCACGCTCCACTGCTGGTGAAGCTCACGCGCAGTTGGTGGAACACGAGCTCGACGTCGTTTCTGCGTGCGTACTCAGCTACCGCTGCGGGCACTCGGCTTGCCCCGCCGTGCACGAGGATCGAACGCACTCGGCCTTCCGGGCACCAGTCCGTGTTGGCCGCGAACAGGTTTCGATAACGAAGCAGCTGGTCGACGTCGACGGTGGAAGGTGCGTGTTGCTTGCACTCTACGATGACCGGCGTGCCAGCGCGATCTTGCAAGAGCGCATCGATGCGGCCTCGGTCGGGCATCGCGAGCTCGCGGACGTTCAAGCCCGTGTGCGAAATGAGTCCGGGTTCGAGTTGGTCCGGGTGGAGCGCGATGTAGTCAGATAACGCAGTTTCCATTGCAAAGGCGCCGATGATGGGCGCCCAGTTGCGCTCGTCTCGCATCGCCGCTCGTATGGGTTCGAGCTTGCCGATGGGGATGGCGCGGATGGTGGCGCGGACTTCACCAGGCGAAAAGCGAACCGATTTCGGCAGTGTAACCACGACACTGGGGTCAACCGGGCCGACACCCAGATCCCAGCGGACGAGGATGCACCGACCGTTCTCACCGTGAGGCAAGTCCTTTCGGGGCGGAACGATGGGATCCCACACCGCGTCGTCGACTGCGAGGCGGAAGATGCGCCCGAGTCGGCCTACTCGATGATCGGGCATGCTGGCGACGATCCAGTCACCCTCTCTCATTCGAGCCAGCGCGTTGCGCACGCCTGACCATGACTGGTCCTTGCTAGAACCTTGTAGCGTGTAGCCAGCTCCAGGCGGATACCCCACCGCGCAGATCTGTTCGCGATACCAGAACTGCCACTGCCCAGGGTGGTGCCCGATGTGGCAGTGGACCCGCCAGAATCCGGGAGCGTCAACAATGTCGGTCACGGCTTCACCTCATGCCCGCCGATGCGGGCTTTGTCCAACTTTCGTCGAACTACTCAACCGCGCGCAACTCCGCTGTCTTGCTGCGGCGCATCTAGGACTTTGTTACCTCCATCGTGTCTAGGATTGTGGCACTACCCGGCAGTTGTTCTGGCACCCGTTGCCCTGCACTATCGTAGTTGCTCCTGCTGAGGCTGAAGACCAGGACGGTATGGACAAGAAGGAACGGGATGCGTTGTTCGCCGGCACATTCGAGATGCCGCTTGCTGACTGCGAGCTTCGCCAGCAGGACATTGAGAAGCCTCGCGTGTACACCGGCCCAGCAATCCTGACACAGGGGCCGGACAAGGCGCTGCACCTGCGGCTGTTCGCAGCGCCAAGCGGCGAGATTCAAGCCATGCAGGAGTTCTTTGGGGCCTTGGACGTCACCCCGGGAAAGCTCCACCCGGATTCGAACTACTACGACTTCACGGGAGTCGACCAGCACGGGGTGGCATGGAAGGCCGAGAGGCTGTCCATTGATTGTTCGTACGGGGTCAACAGCACCTACGTCAGAGCTCGCGTCCGAGCCATCGAAGCCTGCGAGGAATACGGAAAGACGCTGCCCAGTTCCACAGCACATGCGTTCGTGCCTGGGACCTTCAAGTTGCCGTGGCATAAGGTCACCAAGACCGACAGCTCGATGAAGACAGACATCTTCGAAGGCGATTGTGAGCGATACGCCTGGAAGCTACATCAACGGGAGGATCAACTCGAAATCTCGTTCACTGTCAAGGACGGGCCAGTCGGCGATGATTTCTGGCGCTTCCTTGGTGCGATCTCCGTGCTGTGCGGATCGGCCATCGATCCCGTCCTGGTGATGATCGGTGAGGCCGGCAAGCGCATCCGACGATTGAAGACGCAACGTCGACCTGGCTGGAACGCTTCCCTGGCAAGGCCTCTCTCCGACCTTGCGCCGGATGCTGCACACTCGCACTACTTCATCGCAAGGTACCTGCGCGGAACCAAGCACTCACACCCAGCAGAACTGGATTCCTTCGACACACTGCACACAGCTTGGCACCGAACGCTTCGGACGGCGAGCGACCTGGACATAGGGCCGTTGGTGATTGGCGTCAACATCGAGGCGGTGGTCATGGACCTGTTCGCGTCGGAGGTCGACATAGACGCCGAGTTCATCGATGCCATCGAGAAGTCCAAAGACATCGTGCAGCAATCGGGCATGGCAGCGCGTGCTAAGCAGCGGGTGCTTTCCAGTCTTGGTGGGGCTGTGAAGCCTGGGCCGAAGCAAGTCCTCACGCGGATTCAGGAGCAAGGATTCATCACCGCAGATGAAGTGAAGGCATGGACCTCGTTGCGGAATCATGCGGCGCACGGCGGCAATGTTGACGACTCGACGTATGAGGCCTTGCAGGGCGCTGTCGACAAGTATTACAGGTGCCTTGGGCTGTTCTATCGCGTGCTCTTCGTCGTCATCGGCTACCGTGGACAGCATCGTGACTTCGGCGCACCAGGCTGGCCCATCGCTTGGTTTGGAAGTGAGCCACCAGCGATCAAGAGTTCGGCCGCATGAGTACGGAGATCCCAGACCACAACATTCGCGGCGCTCTGCTGCTCTTGCACGCAGACATGCGCTGCTGGAAGTGCGCTGGGACGCTCCGGGTCGGCGCCCTCGCCGGCCAGGCTCACACCGAGGCGTGGCTCGACGAAGCAGAGCCGCCCCGCTGGTTGCCGTTCGGCGAACCGGCTGCGTTGCAGCGGGTGACATCGATGTCGCCCGACCTCGAAGCGCTGGTGCGTCGGCAACTGCCGACCTATCACCCCGCTTTCAGTCAGACGGCGGAGATGGGCTACTTCATGAATCACTGTCCGCATTGCCAGGCGAGCACGGGCGATTTCTACGCACACGCATCAGCTGGTGCATTCTTCGCTTGGCCCAGGCGCGGAACAGAGGGCATCGAGATCATCGAACTCGGTGACGGCGAGATCACGGCGGAGCCGCCCTACATCATCCCACCAGAGTTCAACCTCACGCCTCGCCAAGCCAGAGAGCGCTTTCCGAAAGCTATCAAGGCCGCCGAGAGAACGAAGGAATAGCGATGCCGAGCTCGATCGTACTTGCCACCACCGAGAGCACCGTTCGGTGGTATTCCTTCGACGATACTGCTGCCAGTGCTTGGCGCCAAGGCGATCCACCTATCCCATTCACGCTTAGCGAAGTGCTCGATCTCCGAGGCCGGGTGCTGGCCGGCGACAAGGACACCGCCAAGCACTGGGCCAAGGCGATGGGGCTGACCACCTGGCGGTACGTCCGAATCTAACTCCACCACGCAGACGAGCCGGGGGCGTTGTGTCGATTGAGCATTGACTTTTCGACTTCGACAACACCTTGCTGCGCACTTTTGATTCGGAGAAGCCCATCGTTGGCTCAGCGGGCTCGCAACATCTGGCCGAGTACCGCAGCAACTCTGTCGCCTCTCCCGTGAGGGCGACGCGGCGGTGGTTGGGGGTGTCCCCCCAGCGTGTTTTCAGGAGCGGCGCGCCTGCGCAGATTCAGCGCGCGCCTTTGCCATCGGCGCCGTGAGCCGGGTCAGAATGTCGCGTGCCGCGTTCCAGTCGATGTCGTCGTTGACCGCTTGGAAGGCGCGCGCCACCAGGGTAGCAACGCGCGTGCTGCGCCCCGCGTCGAGCTGGACGGCCGCCTTGCGTTCGCTGCCCTCGTTCATCGTGAGGTACAGGTGCTTGCCCTGGTTTTCGAGCTTCATCGACTTGTTGTGCTGCGGCCCGTGATTGCGGAACTCGACGCTTGGTAGCAGGCCAAGGAAGACGCACAGGAGCTGCGGCAGCTCGTCCTCGGTGAGATAGAAGATGATCTTGTCGTCCCAGTTGTACTTGGAGGGTTGTGTCGGGTGCTTTCCTGCCGTCTCGATCTTGAGCGCCGGCTGCCGCTCGCCCGTGCGCTCATCCACCACACGGGTGGTGAGTTCGAAGCATGCGGCGGCGCGCGCCACCATCTCATTGCCCGCGCGGGTCTGGTTGTAGACGTGGACCGTCTGGAACCGACGGTGCTGAGCGCCGGCCATCCCGTTTCCTTCGCCCTCCACGGGACTGCTCGGCGCGCTCTCGCCTC
>NZ_JBILJQ010000011.1:0-87629 GCF_044377145.1 Aquimonas sp. | reverse complement strand
CCGACTGCCGACCACGCGCAACCGCGACATCGACAGCTTGTTGCCGATCGAGGGCTGGGCGCCGATCTGCAACTGAGGCTCAGCACGGCGAGTGGGGAAGCGGTAGGTGGCTCGGGCGGACGCATACAGAGTACGAGCGTGAAGCGGCGGCGCAGCGATACCGCCTGCGCCACCAAACGACCCGCGGCGCGCGCGCCGCGGGTCTGGACAAAACGCGCCGGCTGCACACGTCGGCAAGTCCTTCGTGGCCAGAGGCACCGCGTGTGGGATCCGCGACGCGAATCCGGGCGCCAGGGAAACGCCTGGCTCAGAACCACACGCCAAAATTGACTCCGACCGTACGTGGGGGAAGGTACTGCGAGAGGTAGGCGAAATTGCCGCTACCGATCGCCGTGCGCCCGGCGTTGGTGCGGACCTTGCTGTCCTCCAGATTGTCTACATAGAAGTCCGCGTACCACTGCTGGCTTTCTGGCTGATAGCGCAGACTGAAGTCAGTGCGGTGGTAGCTCTTCTGCCTATCGCCATCGCCCAGGTTGAACGGGCTCAACCAGGAGGCTGTCTCATAGTGGGCACTGATACGCGGCGTCAACATCGCGCCGCTACCGAACACGAAATCGTGCTCGTAGACCAGATGCAATGCAGCATCCGGCGCGTGCGCCAGCTCATTCCCCGACACATCCAGACAGTTGCCGATGCCGGATTCCGCCGGGCATGGCGGCAGGCCCTGATAGTCGTTGGAGCCGGCGTACAACAGGGTGCCGAGCTTCTTGCGCGGAATCGCCGAGAACACCACTTGGACGCGATCCCGATCCGTCAGGCGCGCATTCAGCTCGGATTCGAACCCGGCCACCTTTGTACTTCCCTGAACATTCGAGAAGCCCAGACCACGACTCCCATCGGTGAAGCTGATCGGCGCCGCCAGCTGGAAGTCCTTGAAGTCCATGAAGTAGATGGCATTGTTCCAGACGATGCGGCCACCCCCAAAGCTGTTCTTGGTGCCCAGTTCGAAGTTGGTCAGCTCCTCATGCCGATACGGCACACCACCGTCCTGCAGCCCGCCAGACTTGTAACCGGTGGAGACGCTGGCATAGAACAGGAAGTTCGCCGCCACATCAAAATCGGCCCGTGCGAGCCAGGTCAATTGGCTGTGGTCGTACTGGCCATCGTTGATGCCACCGACCCCAAAGCCGAAGCCGTTGGCATTGCTCGGAATCGTGCCGGGCGCAATCGGCGCTTGCGGGATCTCAGGACGGCCGTACCCCTGCCAACCCCAACCGCGACCGCCGATGTTCTCCTTCGAGTCGTCGGTGTAGCGTAGGCCGCCGGTCAGGCGGAAGCGCTCTGAAGCATTCCAGGTGGCCTGGCCGAATACAGCGCGCGAATCGACCGTCTGCTTGGGCTGGATGAACGAGTCTTGCCAACCCACAGTGCCCTGCTGGGTGCCGTTGAAGATAGGGATATCGAAGCGGATCTTGTTCTGCTCCGCCGCATAGTAGAGCCCGAGTATCCAGTCGATGGTGTTGTCGCCGTCGGACTTGAGGTTGAACTCATGGCTAGAGTTCTCGTACACGGCATAGTTGGTGCGGTCCTGCTGGTAGGTGGCTCCGGTGGTGAAGCTGGTCGGCACCTGGACACCACCATCCTGGTCGTAGTCCATCGAGCCGTCAAAGCGGCTGAAGCCAGCGATGTAGCTGAAGCTGAGCCCATCATGGATCTGCCAGTCGACTCGACTGCGGAGGGCGTGCGATTCGCGGTCGGCATAAGGCGCAGTGTCGATGAGGGCGGACCAGAACTCCTGACCAGGACGCGGCACCTGCATCAGGTTGGCGTTCGGCGTGCCGGTGTCGCGGAAGAACTCGTAGTTGAGGTTCCAGTTCAAGGCATCGCTGGGTGCCCACAGACTGCTGATGCGGACCGCGGTCTGGTTCTGTGCGTTGTACTTGTCGCCGCCCGTCACAAACAGGTTTGGGTTGATCGGTTGGAACGCAGACAGCTCTCCGCCCGAGGCCAGATAGGCCTCGCGCTGCGACTCCAGCGAGGGCAGCAGCTCACCGGGATTCTGATAGTCGACGTAACCTTCGTGCTGCTCGTGCGCAAACGCAACGCGCAGCGCCCATGTGTCGGACATCGGCAGATTGAAGGCACCACGACCGCCCAACCGCTGATAGCTGCCGATCCCGAACTGGGCGCTGCCGGAGCTGTCGCCGAGCTCGGGCTTGGCGGTCTGCATATTGACCGCACCCACCGTAGAGTTGCGTCCCCACAGGGTGCCCTGCGGGCCGCGCAGTACTTCGATCGCCTCGAGACCCATCAGCAGAGCCGCAGCGCCTTCCGCACGCGGGGTGTAGATGCCATCCACGAACAGCGCGACTTCCGGATCAGCGTATTCCGTCTTGGCGCTGTCATTGCCAATGCCGCGCAGGGTCAGAGTGATCACACCGTGGTCACCCTGGGTGGTGGCGGAGAAGCCGGGCACCAGATTGGTGATGTCCTGCACTGTCATCACCCGCTCCTTGTCCAGCGCCTCGGCGCTGATCGCCGTGATCGCCACCGGCGTCTTCTGCAGCGGAGTTTCGCGCTTGGTGCCAGTGACCACGACAGCATCAAGTGCGACCTCTTCACCGCGCCCCGGCGTAGCCGCGGACTGCGCAGTAACCAGCCCGGGCGACGCCGCCAGAACCGCAGCTATAGCATTGAAAAGCAAAGATTTCTTGAAAAACATTGGAACACCCTCCCCGGTTGTGGCGACCTCCGAGGGTTCCCGTGGCCACCGTTGTGAAGACTTTGTCGGCGGAGAATGCCGAGCGATGGCAGCGCTGTCAACGAAAGGTTGACAGCGCAGTCATCGTTATGGTTCTCGTGCTGCAATGCGCCATGACAGCGCAGTCATCAAGGTGTAGTTTTCACCGGTGGACTGGGCAGAATCGACCGCAGTCGGGCCACATG
The DNA here is from genome assembly GCF_044377145.1 of Aquimonas sp. NCBI lineage: Bacteria > Pseudomonadati > Pseudomonadota > Gammaproteobacteria > Lysobacterales > Lysobacteraceae > Aquimonas > Aquimonas sp. Next base: position 84,683 of record NZ_JBILJQ010000011.1, on the reverse strand, counting down.
CCGGGGGACGACATGCTGAAACGAGTAGTGATCGCGGGTGGTGGAACAGCGGGATGGCTGTGTGCGTGCTATCTCGCGCGGGTACTCAACGCGAACGCTGCGGATGCGATCGAGATCGAACTGGTCGAATCGCCGGAGATCGGTATTCTCGGCGTCGGTGAGGGCACCTTCCCGTCGATCCGCGGGACCTTGGCGCAGATCGGTATCAGCGAAGCCCATTTCATCCAGGCGACCGGTGCTACCTTCAAGCAAGGCATTCGTTTCGTCGACTGGGTGCGCCCCGCTGGTGCGGTCGGCGCCAACCACTACTTCCACCCGTTCAACTCGCCCAGCGCTCGTGTCGACGGCCTGGACCTGGTGCCGTACTGGCTGCTGGGTGATGCCGGACCCGAGCATAGCCTCGCCGATGCAGTCACGCTGCAGAAGCGCATCGCCGATGCCGGTCGCGGACCCAAACGCGTCGGCGATGCCGACTTCCAGGGTCCGATGAACTACGCCTATCACTTCGACGCGGCCCGCTTCGCTGCTCTGCTTTCGGAGACCGGCCGCGCGCTGGGCGTGAAGCATCGCCTGGCCGAGATCGAGCGGGTTGAGCTAGGCGAACAAGGTGGTATCCACGCGCTGCACACGCGAGAGGGGCTGTGCCTGCAAGCGGATCTCTATGTGGACTGCACCGGCTTGCGCGCGCGCCTGATCGGCGAAGCACTGGGCGAAGCGCTGCAGCCGCTGCGCGATGTGCTGTTCGTTGATCGCGCCGTGGCCATGCAGATTCCCTATCCACGCCCGGACGCGCCACTGCCCTCGTACACGATCTCGACTGCGCACACTGCCGGCTGGACTTGGGACATCGCCCTGCAGGCGCGCCGCGGACTGGGCTATGTGTATTCCAGCCGGCACAGCAGCAGCGAGCAGGCCGAACAACTACTGCGAACGCATGCCGGCCCCCAAGGCGAGCGCCTGCCAGTACGGCATCTGAGCTTTGAAACCGGCTATCGCCGCCAGCAGTGGAAACACAACTGTGTCGCGATCGGGCTGTCGGCCGGCTTTCTTGAGCCGCTGGAATCGACCGGAATCGGTCTGATCGAAATCGCCACCTATCTGCTCACCCATCTGCTGCCCGACAGCGGCGACCAGACACGCGCCGCCAGCCACTTCAACCGAATGATGAACGAGCGCTACGCGCGCATCATAGATTTCATCAAGCTGCACTACTGCCTCAGCCAGCGCCGAGACAGCAGCTTCTGGGTCGACAACAGCGATTCCACCAGCGTCCCGAGCAGCCTGCAGGACCGCTTGGCCGAATGGCGGCTGCGCCCGCCGCATCGGTTGGATTTCGTCACCGACCTAGAGATGTTCATGCCGGCAAGCTGGCAGTTCGTGCTATACGGCATGGAATTCAAGACCGATCTGAGGCGTCAGGCCGGACGATATCCGGAGCGTGCCGCCGCGCGCCGCGAGTTCGAGATGTTGCGTCAGGTCAGCCAGCATGCGCTGCACAACCTACCTGACCATCGCGCCTTGCTGGGCACCTATCTTGCAGCGCCAACGCAGCCAAGGTATGCCGCGCGCTGAGCGCAGCCTGCTGAGCTAGTCTTCGCGGGTGACGCGCAGCACCTCGTCCGCGGAGGTCATTCCCGCCACCACGCGGTCCCAACCGTCGTCGAGGATCGATGGGGTGTGGCGACGCGCTTCGCGGGTCATCTCGGCTTCGGAAGCGCCGGCGTGGATCAGTGCGCGCATAGCCTCATCGACCAGCACCACTTCGTAGACGCCACCACGGCCGCGGTATCCGCTGGTGCGGCCTTCGAGATCCGAGCGCGGCCGCGCGAACCGCACGGCGGCGTCCGGGCTGCGGCCAAACGCGGCGAAATCGGTCGGGGTGGGCGTGTACCACTCGCTCTGGGCCGGGTCGAGCCGGCGCACCAGACGCTGCGCGACCACGCCGAGCAGAGACGAGGCGAGCAGGAAGGGCTCGACGCCCATGTCGCGCAGACGGGTCGGTGCGCCGACCGCGGAGTTGGTGTGCAGGGTCGACAGCACCAGATGACCGGTCAGCGAGGCCTGCACCGCGATTTCGGCGGTTTCCAAGTCGCGGATTTCGCCGACCATCACCACGTCCGGATCCTGACGCAGGATCGCGCGCAGGCCGCGGGCGAAGGTCATTTCGACCTTGGCATTGACCTGGGTCTGGCCGACGCCATCGAGGTAGTACTCAATCGGGTCTTCGACCGTGAGAATGTTGCGGGTGCTGTCGTTGAGCCTTGAGAGCGCCGCGTACAGTGTGGTGGTCTTGCCCGAGCCGGTCGGACCGGTCACCAGCAGGATGCCGTGCGGGCGATGGATCAGCCGATCGATGTGGGCCAGGGTCGGCGCGGCCATGCCGAGCTCGGCCAGGTCCAGCCGCCCGGCCTGCTTGTCGAGCAATCGCAGCACCACGCGCTCGCCGAAGCCGGCCGGAATGGTCGATACGCGAACATCCACCGGGCGCCCGGCAATCCGCAGGCTGATGCGGCCGTCCTGCGGCAGACGCTTCTCGGCGATGTCGAGCTTGGCCATCACCTTGATGCGGCTGACCACCGGCTGGGCCACCGCCTTCTGCGGGCGCAGCACTTCGCGCAGCACGCCGTCGACGCGGAAGCGCACCAGCAGACTGTGTTCGAACGGCTCCAGGTGGATGTCGGAGGCGTTCTCTTTCACCGCCTCGGTCAGCAGGGCATTGATCAGGCGGATGATCGGCGCCTCGTCCTCGCTCTCCAGCAAATCCTGCGGCTCGGGCAATGCGTCCGCGAGCTGATTCAAGTCCATGCGTTCATCGAAGTCGGCAGCCATCGCGCGCGCGTCGTCGGCACCGCCCTCATACAGACGCCGCAGCAGCTGCTCGAAACCCTCGGCCGTCTGCGGGCTGAGTTTCAGTGGCCGGCCCACATGCCGGCGCAGCTCGGCGATGACCTCGGGCAGCACGCCCGGCCGGTAGGCGACCTCGGCGTGGTCGTCCGCCAGCGCCAGCACGGTGGCGCCGTGACGACGGGCAAAGCCAAAACCGGGCCGTGCGGGCGTGCTCACGGCTGCGGCCGGCCCTCGCCCTCAACCGGCGGCGGGTTCTGGAACATGTCGGCGGGCAGCTCGGGCAGCAGCGGCTGGTTCTCGCCACCGATGCGGCTGCCGGCACGCTCGCGGATCTGCAGCTGCTCGGTGCGGATGTAGTTGTACTTCTCGCTGGACACCGCGGCCTCGGTCGCCGCATCGCGCAGGATGGTCGGACGCAGGAACACCATCAGGGTGCGCTTGTTGCGCTTGGCGCCGCGCGATTTGAACAAGTGTCCCAGTAGCGGAATCCGCGACAACCCGGGCACGCCCTGCACGTTCTCGGTGGCCTCGTCCGAGGTCAGGCCGCCCAGCACCAGCAGGCCGCCATCCGGCACCAGCACCGTGGTCGAGAGTTCGCGCTTGTTGGTGATCAGATCGACCGCACCCGAGGCCTGCGGAGACAGTGCGGAGACTTCCTGCTTCAGCTCCAACCGCACCGCGTCGCCCTCATTGACATGCGGGGTCACCGTGAGGATCACACCGACATCCTGGCGGTCGATAGTCTGGAACGGGTTGGTCGGCTGATTGCTGCCGCCGGTGGTCGAAGTATTGGTGTACTGCCCGGTCAGGAAGGGCACTTCCTGCACCACCTTGATCTGCGCCTCCTGGTGATCTAGGGTGACGATCGAGGGGCTGGACAGCACATTGGCGCGGCCATCACCGCGCAGGGCCTTCACCAGCGCGCCGAGCTGGAACACCGTGACATCGGCACCGTTGGGGCCGATCGGCAGGGTGACCGAGCCACGCAGGTAGCCCACATTCAGACCATTGCCACCGATCACGCTGAGCGGATTGGTCAGGCCCGAGGCGATGCCGCCAGTGCCGGTGCTGCCGGGGAAGTTGGTGCCGCCGATCACGCCGCGGCCGTTGGCGTCCAGGTCGGTGCTCTGCCACTGCACGCCGAGCTCGGAGGCCAGCTCATCGCTGATCTCGGCAATGATCGCCTCGACCTGCACCTGCGCGCGACGCACATCGAGCTGACGGATCACTGCAGCCAGTTCGCGGTACACCGAAGGCGCGGCGCTGATGATCAGCGCATTGGTTTCGGCGTGGGCCTGGATGGTCGCGGTCTTGGCGCCGGCGGGCTGGCCCTCGGCCGGCGGCAAATCGCCGGTCAGGGTAGAGGCGATGCCGTCCAGAATCGGCACCAGATCCTCGGCATTGGCGTTGCGCAGGTACACCACCTGGGTGCTTTCGCCGCCGTCCAGCGGCGTATCCAGATGCACGATCAGGCTGCGCGCGCGCAAGCGCTGGGCGCGGTCACCCGACAACAGCAGCGAGTTGGTGCGCGCGTCGGCCAAGACCTTGGACGTGGCGGCACCCGCGGCAGCCGTGGCGGCGCCGGATTCCAGCGCCATCAGGGTACGCGCCACCTCGGATGCGCTGGCATGACGCAGCGGAATCACTTCGACTTCGGCATCGGAGGCGACATCGATGCGGCGGATGATCGCGCTGATGCGTTCGACATTGGCGGCGCGGTCGGCCACCAGCAGGCTGTTGCTGGCACCGTGCGCAGCCAGATGCGCCTGCTGCGGCATCAAGGGTCGCAGCAGGGCGGTCATCTCGGCCGCCGAGATGTGTTTGAGATCGATGATCCGGGTCACCACCGCATCGCCGCCGCCTTCGGCTGCGCCGAGGCTACCCTGCTGGGCCGAGTTGACGTCCGGCACGATCTTGGTCATGCGTCCGGTCGACACCGCCGAATAGCCGTGCACGCGCAGCACTGACAGGAACACCTCGTAGATCTCATCGGCCGTCATCGGCTGGGTCGAGATCACGGTGACCGCACCGGTCACGCTCTGATCGACGATGAAGCTGCGCCCGGTGATTTCGCTGACGGTCTGGATCAGCACATTGATGTCGGCCGCTTTGAGATTCAGCGTATGCCGCCCGCTGCCGTTGGCCGGCGTGGTCGGGCTTGCGACCGGCACCTGCACCTGCTGCACCGTCACGCCGGGTATGTTCTCGACGGGTACCGTCACCTGGGCCTGGGCATGTGGCGCAAACCACACCAGCAGTGCCATCGAAATCGCAGCAGAGATCGGGAGCGTACGCATGGGCGTTCCGGTTGAATGACGAGTCTGGATGGGCCGCCATCGGCGACCCGCGATGTTTCCACAGCGAACTACTTCAGGTCCACGCCGATCTGCTGTTCGGCGCCGTCGCGGCGCACGGTGAGGCGCAGGCTGCGCGCATCACGCAGCGAGCTCATCAGCTCGGACTGCCGCTGCGGGCCATCGAGGGGAATGCCGTTGACCGCCGTGATGACGTCGGTGGGCTTGAGACCGGTGCGGCTGAACAGCTCGCTGTCGCGGCCGACCGCCAGCCGTACGCCGGCGAAGCGGCCGTTCTCCAGCACCGGAAACACCTGTACCTGGCTCGCCAGCGCGGCGGCATCAATGCCGGTGGCCTCGCGAATGCTCTCCATGCTTGGCGCGCCGGACGCGATTACCGGATTGATGAAGGGCATCACCGGCGGCGCTGCACTGGGCGCGCGAGTCGAGGACGAACCGGCACCTGCGCCCGGCGCGGCCGCTGCCGGACCCGCGCCGGCGGCCTGCGCCTGCGCATCGCGGGGCAGGCTGAGGCCCTCGGTCACGCCATTGCGCGACAGCAGCACGCGGCCGGCGCTGATCGCCTCAAGCCGCGCACCGCCCGGCAGCTCATCGCCAACCTTGTAGCGTCGATGCTCGCCGGCCTCGTCGCTGATGATGGCGATGCCGTCCTCGTGGCCCTCCAGATTCAAGGTGCCGCGCAGGATGAGCTTCAGGCTGGTTTCGGGCGCGCTCTGAGCCAGCGCCATCAGGTCGAGCGCGGTGCCGGACTCGCCGAACAGATGCCAGCGGGCGACGCCGGCATCGCTGGGCGCGGCCGCGCTGTCGGTCAATGGCACGAACCCGGATGGCTGTATCGGCACCGCCGGCCCGGCCAGCAGCAGGAACCCCAGCCGCAGCAGCGCCAGCACGACCAGCAGTGCGACGGCAAAGCTCAGCAGCCGAGCACCGGTGGCGCCCTGCAGCCTGCGCGGATCCAGCGTCACAGCCATCGCCGGATCAGCGCGCCGGACGGCTGCGGCGGCGCTTGGCCCGCGCCGGGTTGGCAGCGACTTCGGCGGCCGCCTGACGCAGCGACGCGTCGACCGAGGTGTCGTCGTCGTCGCTCTGTCCTTCGGGGCGCGGTTCACGTGCCATCGGCGCGACCGCCGCCAGCAGGTCCGGCGTGATCTGCCCCACCGGAATCTTCTGCTCGATGTAGGCCTCGATCTCCGGCAGGCTCATCGCGTACATGTCGCAGGCGAAGCTGATCGCATCACCCTCGGCACCGAGCCGCGCGGTGCGGCCGATGCGATGCACGTAGTCCTCGCAGTCGTTCGGCAGATCGTAGTTGTAGACATGGCTGACCGCGTCGATATGCAGGCCCCGAGCGGCGACATCGGTGGCCACCAGCAGGTGGATCTCGCCGCGCTGGAACTTCGCCAGCAGGCTCTGACGCTTTTTCTGCGGCACATCGCCGGACAGCATCGCCACCTTGTGACCCTGGCGCTCCAGCCGCCGCGCGACCTTCTCCGCGGCGACCTTCATGTTGACGAAGATCATGCTGCGGCGCGCATCGGTGCGCGACAGCAGATTCAGCAGCAGGGGCAGCTTCTCTTCGGCCGCGGGGAAGTAGACGATCTGGCGCACCCGTGAAGCGGTGACAAACTCGGTTTCGACCGTCAGCTTCTCGGGCTCGTTCATGTGCTCGTAGGCCAGCTCAAGCACGCGATGGCTCAAGGTGGCCGAGAACAGCAGGCTCTGACGCTCGCCGGCCGGCGGCATGCGCCGCAGCAGGAATCGGATGTCCTTGATGAAGCCGAGGTCGAACATGCGGTCGGCCTCATCCATCACCACCGCCTCGCAGGCGGACAGCGAGAACACGCGCTGCTTCAGGTAATCGATCAACCGGCCCGGGGTGGCGATGATCACATCGCAGCCCTGCCGCAGCATTTCGCGCTGCTTGTCGTAGTCGACGCCGCCGTAGATCAGGGCGAAGCGCAGCCCGGTTTCGGAGGCGATCTTCTGGGCGTCCTTCTGGATCTGGATCGCCAGTTCGCGGGTCGGCGCCAGGATCAGCGCACGCGGATCGGTTTCGCCGCGGTTGGCGATCGCCGGCCGGCTCAGCAGCCGGTTCACCACGGCGACCAGGAAGGCGATGGTCTTGCCGGTGCCGGTCTGCGCCTGCCCGGCGACATCGCGCCCGGTCAGTGCAATCGGCAGGGTCAGCGCCTGGATCGGCGTGCAGCGGGTGAACCCGGCTTGGGTCAGGCCTTCCAGCAGCACCGGATTCAGATCCAGGCTGGAGAAGGCGATATCGGTCAGCGGTTTATCACTCATGAGTTTTCCGGCTGTCCGCACAGGGGCGGACGCTTGCGTGGCCCTTCCGACGACCGCACACTGCCGCGCGCCGGGCAGGTCCGTCCGTGGCCCGGCTGGGGCGTCGGCAAAGGCTTGATATGGCGCCCGTCACAGCCGCGCGAAAGGCGAAGGCTGGACCAGTGTAGGGCGGGCGGCTTGTGGGTGGCGGGCATCGGCCCCAAGTGTAGCCCAAGCGAAAGCGGCCGCAGCGGCACGTGTTGACCCTGCCCCGCCGACCCGACTCGACCCCAATCAGCCGCAGTGTGCACAGCGCCGGCGCATCGACCGGCCACAACAACGGAGCCATCCCATCGTGAGCGAACTCATCAAGAATGTCGGCGACGCCGATTTCGACAGCGAAGTGCTGAAGTCAGGCGAGCCGGTACTGGTCGACTTCTGGGCCGAGTGGTGCGGCCCCTGCAAGGCCATTGGCCCGATCGTCGACCAGGTCGCGACCGAGTTCGCCGGGCGGCTCAAGGTGGTCAAGATCAACATCGACCACAACCCCGGCACTCCGCGGCAGTTCGCCGTACGCGGCATCCCCACCCTGATGCTGTTCAAGGATGGCAAGGTCGCAGCAACCCAGGTCGGCGCGGTCAACCGCTCGCAGCTGACCCAGTTCGTCGAGAAGGCAATCTGAGACGCCGTCTCGGGCCCGGTCGGGGCGAACGCCAGACCGGGCCCAATGTCTGAAGCTTCGCCCTACTTGTCGTCGGGCGAAGACGCATCCGCCAGCTTCTTGAACTTCCAGAACAGAAAGCCGGCCATTCCCAGCATGAAGAAGATGCCGCCCAGGCTGAGCAGGCCGGCATCGGTGGTGAACAGTGCGCGCCACGCGTCCATCGGTGACCTCGGTGCGATAGATGATTGAGGCGTCAGCCTGCACCCGGTCCGCCACGACCGGATTGATCATCGTCAAACCCAGACAATTGCCGCGTCCTGCTGCGACTGAACCGCGTGCGGCGCGGGCCTTGCCGGCAGCGCCAAGCCGGTGTAACGTCTGGCGCATTCGCGGTGCGATCACGCCCGCCAACTTCTGCGGCACCCCTCCGCTGGTCCCCTCCCGATTCTCACGAATCCATCCGCTCGCAGTGCGCGAGGTATCCCTTGTCCGAACACGAAACCCCTAACGGCGATGCCGCGCTGACGCGCGCCGACTCGTCCACCGAAGCCACTCCGACGCCGCCCACCGCGCCGACGCCACGGGCGCCACGCGCACCGCGAGCGCCGAAAGCGCAGCCGGCCGAGAGCGCGCCGACCCAACTACCCTTGCCGACCGGGCTTCCCGCGCCAGCCGCAACGCCGGTCACTGCGACGGCACCGACACCGACACCGGCGCCCGCTGCAACCGTGACAACGCCCGCGGAGCCCGCATCGGTGGCAGCGGTCGCTGTGGCACCGGTCGCTGCTGCGCCCGCCCCCGCGGCCGCTGTGGCGAAGACACCCGTTCATGCGGCACCTGCTGCCGCCGCTGTCTCAGCGCCAGCTCCGGCGCCTCGTGCACCGGCTGACGCAGATGGTGATGGCGAGGCCGATGATGGCGAGGGCGGTGACGGCGCCGAGGGCGACGCTCCGCTGGCAGACGAGGCCGCCGAACAGGCGCGGCGCGAACGCCGCGAAAGCCGCCGCGAGTTCCGTGAGCGCCGCCGCGAGCGCCGCAACCGCGAGCGCGCTGCGGGCGGTGCACAGACGAGTGGCGATAGCGAAAACGACGAAGCACCACCGCCCGCCCAGCATCATTACCAGCCGCCGGCCAACCTGCCGAGCTACAGCCTGACCGAGCTGAAGCGCATGCGCGCCGATCAGCTGCTGGAGCTGGCCGACACCCTGCGCATCACCGACGGCGTGTCGCGTATGCGCAAGCAGGACGTGACCTTCGCGATCCTGAAGGTGCTGACCCGCTACGGCGAAGGTGTCGCCGGCGAAGGCGTGCTGGAAATCCTGCCGGACGGCTTCGGCTTCCTGCGCGGCGCCGAAGCCAGCTACCTGGCCGGCCCTGACGACGTCTACATCTCGCCCAGCCAGATCCGCCGCTTCAACCTGCGCACCGGCGACTACATGACCGGCCGCATCCGTTCGCCGAAGGATGGCGAGCGCTACTTCGCGCTGGCCAAGGTCGACACCATCAACGGTGAGCCGCCGGAAGCCTCGAAGAACAAGAACCTGTTCGAGAACCTCACCCCGCTGTTCCCGCGCCAGCGCTTCGTGCTGGAGCGCGGCAACGGCTCGACCGAGGACATCACCGGTCGGATCATGGATCTGATGAGCCCGATCGGCAAAGGTCAGCGCGGCCTGATCGTGTCGCCGCCGAAAGCCGGCAAGACCATGCTGCTGCAGAACATCGCATCCGCAATCAGCTACAACCACCCGGATGTGCATCTGATCGTGCTGCTGATCGACGAGCGCCCGGAAGAAGTCACCGAGATGAGCCGCACCGTGCGCGGTGAAGTGGTCAGCTCGACGTTTGACGAGCCCGCCGCCCGCCACGTGCAGGTCGCCGAAATGGTGATCGAACGCGCCAAGCGCCTGGTCGAACACAAAAAGGACGTGGTGATCCTGCTCGACTCGATCACCCGTCTGGCGCGTGCCTACAACACCGTGGTGCCGAGCTCAGGCAAGGTGCTGACCGGCGGTGTCGACGCCAACGCCCTGCAGCGGCCGAAGCGCTTCTTCGGCGCCGCCCGCAACGTCGAGGAAGGCGGTTCGCTGACCATCATCGCCACCGCGCTGGTCGAAACCGGCTCGAAGATGGACGAGGTGATCTACGAGGAGTTCAAGGGCACCGGCAATATGGAGGTCCATATGGATCGCCGCATCGCCGAGAAGCGCGTCTATCCGGCGGTCAACATCAACCGCTCCGGCACGCGTCGTGAGGAGCTGCTGATCGATGCCGACTTCCTGCAGAAGATCTGGATCCTGCGCAAGCTGCTGCATCCGATGGATGAGCTCGCCGCGATCGAGTTCCTGCTCGACAAGATGAAGAACACCAAGACCAACGAAGAGTTCTTCAACTTCATGAAGCGCTGATCCAACTCAGTTCAGCGCTCAAACAAACGGCCCCGCGCGAATCGATTCGCGCGGGGCCGTTTGTTTGTGGCTTGCAGTTCCGGGCGTTGCCGGGTGTCAGAGGCGCGCCGCCCAGCTATCAGCTGCAGATGCGACTACGCCAGGCACTCACACGTCGCCGCCACTCAGCCAACCCTCCCCCGTGCCGCGGTTGAACACGCGGTCCGCAGCCTGCACGCTGCCGGCCGGGAACGACTCCAGCGGGGCGAGCTCGGAGTAGTAGGGGCGGAAGTCCGGCCGGGTGGCATCGAACAGCTGGGCGAAATCGTCGATGACGAAATAGGTCTTCTGATAGCTGTCGATGCGGTAGCGGGTGCGCATGATCCGCTTCAGATCAAAGCCGATCCGGTTCGGCGCCGCACTCTCCAGGCAGTACTTGGATTCACCCGCAGAGCTGACGATTCCGGCACCGTAGATGCGCAGGCCCTCGGGCTCACGGATCAAACCGAACTCCACCGTGTACCAGTACAGCCGGGTCAGATTGACCAGGGCGTCCGGCCCGACCGCATGCGCCTTGACCCCGCCGCGGCCATAGGCGGCCATGTAGTCGGCGAACACCGGGTTCATCAGCAGCGGCACGTGGCCGAACAGGTCGTGGAACAGATCGGGCTCGGCGATGTAGTCGATTTGCTCAGGTCGACGGATCCACCAGGTCACCGGAAACCGGCGGTTGGCCAGATGCTCGAAGAAATCGAGCTCCGGCAGCAGGCCCTCGACACCGATCAGGGTCCAGCCGGTCGCCTTCTGCAAAACCTCGATGAGCACATCGAAGCGCGGGATCAGCGCCTCGCCCATGCCCATCGCATCCTGTGCCACCAGAAACTCGCGGCAGGCTCGATCCTTCAGCAAGTCGCGCTGACGGCGGTAGAGGATGCTCCAGGTTTCGTGGTCCTCCGGGGTGTAGGACTCCCAGGGCTGCTCGACGATGCCGGTGGCATACAGCGGCACATAGCCCTTGTCGGTCATCGCGTGCTCGACGCGCTGCGGCGTGTTCATGTCGGTTCTCCCTGGCTGTGGCCCACCTGCTGGCGGGCTCTTGAAGTTCGCCTAGGCTAGTCGCGCACGCGCGCAATAGGTTTGTGTTGTTGCGCCTTCTCGGCGGCCAGGCGCAACATTTGAGCGTCTTCTTGCAGGGTTTCGCATCAATATGGATTCCACCAGGCTCGACCGCATCGATCTGCGCCTGCTTGAGATCCTGCAGGCTGAAGGGCGGATATCCAACACTGAGCTGGCCGAGCGAGTGAATCTATCCGCCTCGGCCTGCCTGCGTCGGGTTCAACGCCTGGAGTCGGCCGGCGTGATCGCAGGCTACCGCGCCCTGCTCGCACCGCAAGCGCTGGGGCTTGGGCTGTCCGCCTTCGTGCGCCTGCAGCTGCGCCACCACGATGCCGAAGCCGTGCGCCGCTTCGGCGAGGACGTGCAGACCTGGAACGAGGTGGTTGCCTGCCACGCGCTTTCAGGTGACATGGACTACCTGCTGCAGGTCGCAGTCGCCGACCTCGCCCACTTCTCGACCTTCCTGCTCGACACCTTGCTGGCCTCAGCAGCCGTGGCCGACGTCAACACCAGTTTTGTGCTGCGGACAGTCAAGGCGGATCGGGGGTTGCCGCTTTGAGTGGGGATTGGGGCGTCGGGGTTATCCGTGAGCCAACACATTGGCTCTCACGTGCACGGCGCCTCTCGACTCCGCCGATTTGGAAACGGCGCCGAGCACCCGCGACTCGCTGATCGTCCGAGATCCGACACCTACATCAACCTCATTTGCTGCCTTCACCGGTGTTCAGTGTTTTTTCAATCCGCCGATGAAGACATGCCAATAGTCTCGCCACGGCACTCTTGGACCTTTTTTTCGATCTTTCCAAGATTGCCAATAAAGAGCATTGATTGATCGTCAACGTTGCGAAGAAATTCCTCAGTATTGTCGAGATCGCTCGCGTGACAGTTCCGGAACACGGCGGACGCGCCGAGCACGCCTGTTCGGTCGGCTACCGCACACCAAAGTGCCAGAGTTGCGGCCGGCGCGTCCGAGAATGCCTGCGTCAAGATGGTCTCCAGCGCGGCGGTGCTTCCGTGAGAAGCAGCGTTTGCAAGCGCTCGCAGCGCGAGCGTCTCATGGCTCTCTGACCCCAAGAGAATCCAGCCCAGTCTAGTCTCCAGAAATGGATTCCCTGCTATCTGAATCTCAAGATCTTCAATCTGGGACTCAAGCGACTCAGAGCGCGATGGCTCCGCGAGATCGACTTTAAGACGCAGCAACGCCAGATCGATCTTCGCAGTGTGAAAATTCTGACTTGCTGCAAGCTCAATCCACTTTTTCGCTGCGACATCATCAGAACGGTCAATGAGGAAATGCAACGCTAAGGCATAGGCATGCTTTGCCGAACCCGATTCAGCAGCCGCAGCAAACTCCCTCATTGGCTCAGCGCTCTCCAAGCAAGGATACAGCTTGGCGCAGCATAGCTCAGTTCTGCCCTCTTCCACTGGACATTGTGGAAGACTAGGCTCACAAAAGATCCAAACAGCCGAAAGAAGCAAGGCCTTCATTCAATCCGCCTCCAGTAGTTATTTGGCTCTCCTGGATCAACCTTCATGTTTCCGTTCAGATCTTGGTATGCATCCCCTACTCCGTTGGCCATGGTTGCAAGCCCGGGCGTCCCCTCGACAGGATTGTCACCACCGAGCTCACGATGGAGAGCATCTGCGAAAGAATCTTCCCCCCTTGAGCATTAGGCTCGGCACGTGTGGGCGGTCGGCGTAGAGAAAGCTGGCCACGAGGTTGCCGGGAACATCCAGTTCTGCCACGGGCTCAAGCTGATTGACATACAGCATGCCCCACTGGCGCACGCCGTCGATGCTCTTGCCGGCGCGGCGGTTCAGGCCGTCGATGTGATAGGTGATTCCGCGATCATCCGCCAGCTCGACTACCGCGAGTTGCCACTCCGATCCTGGCAGAATTCGGTGCGTTGGCGCGAGAGCGCTGCTGAAATAATGAGCGAATTCAAGGTTGCGCATCATCCTACCAATTCAACTCAGTCGGGGCGGTTGGATCTGCTCTCAATCTGCTCAAGCGCTCGCAACTGCTCTTGCGCCAGTCTATTTCCAGACTCTGCCGACCGGCGAAGCCAATACATGGATCGCAGCTTCAGTTGAGCGGAATCAGAACGGTTATACTCATACCAAACGTTGTACTGGGCAATCGGATGACCATTCTCTGCCGCGATTAACATCCAATAGCTTGAAGCATCTCGATCCCCGACAAACTGGGTGGAAAAGTGCAATGCTATCCTCAGGGCAGACTCCGGATCTCCTTTCATCGCGCGCTCCGTGTACGCATCCAGATCTTCCGATCTGATAATCCAGCCTGTATCGATAGTCTCCACCCGATCCATGATTATTGGTGGGGGCTCTTCGGCTGGGGGCGGTGGCGGCCCACTAAGCAGACCGATGCCGATGACAACAGACAGAAGATAGATACTCATTCCCAACTCGACGGCTTGAAATTGATCCATTGCCCATCAGGATTGGGAACCAATGTCCCATTTTCCTTTGAGAATAGCCCTAGGAACCCTTGCGTCTCCCCGATTCCGGTGTAAGAGCCGGGGCCTTGCACACCTCTATCGATGAGTTCTGCAAGCTTCTCCGCTGCTGGTCCGGAACCATCTGTGTCTCGCCCAACATTACAGGAGTATAGCTTTACCCATGACACCTCATTATATCGGGGATGGCTGCGGATCAATTCACCCAAACGCTCCAAGCTAATCCTCTGATTTCCTTCGAAGAACGAAATTCCATCGTAGTGAACTCCGACTGTCAGAACGCCGCTAGGGCTCTGAATGACGCCCAACCCTTTATGCGCCGACTCCCATGGACTCACCAAATTTATATCCACCAATCCTGTTGGATCAATTAGGTTTAGCGGATTTGATCCGACGTACGAGTAGAACGAGTGGACGCCAGCAAGAAAGCGAATCGGATCCTTCGCCGTCCACCTACCCGTCACCGCATCGTAATCCCGCGCCCCAAACCGCACCAAGCCCGTATCGCGGTCGTAGATGCCCCCCGCATACCCAAACGGCTGGAATCCGGGATTCGTGTCTTCGACTACGTTGCCGTACTCGTCATAGCTCATCCGCTGCGCGATCGCGCCGGTGGCAAGGTGCACCACCAGGCGCACGCTGCCGAGGTGGTCGGCGAGGATTCGGTAGGTCTGGCCGCCCTTGAGCATCAGGCTCGGCACGTGCGGGCGGTCGGCGTAGATGAAGCTTGCTACCACGGCGCCGGAGGCATTCAGTTCGGCCACCGGTTCGAGCTGGTTGGCATACAGCAGGCCCCACTGGCGCACGCCGTCGATGCTCTTGCCGACGCGGCGGTTCATGCCATCGATGTGGTAGGTGATGACTCGGGTGTCGGGCAGCACCACGCGACGCAGGTTGCCGAATTCGTCGTAGTCGTACTCGGTCGTGCTGCTGGTCGCGCTGTCTACGCGGCGGGTGAGTTCGCCGTTGCGGGTGTACTCGTAGGTGCAACTGCCGTAGCTGCTCATGCGGTCCTGGGCGTCATAGGTACCGCTGACGGTGACATCGGCGCCCGCTGGCAGCGCGCCAAGGCAAGGCCAGCTCCGATCACGGAGCGGTGAGGCTGGGCCGATGCGGTGTGTAGTGCGGTTGCCGTTGTCGTCAAAGCCGTAGTCGCTGGCCAGAGCGCCGCCGCGATGCACGGTGTCGAGGCAGCCGGACAGCGCGTAGCCGTAGGTGTCGGCGAAGCTGCTGCCCGCGGCAACGTCACGGTTTTATTGCGCTGCCGGACGTTGCAATACGAGAGCTGCCTCCGCAATTCACATCTCCCGAGACTGAATCGACGGGCAAGTCATTTACCTCTTTATTCGGCCATTCACGCTTCCGTGCAGCACAGGATTCCTCGACACCACGATGGTATCTCTCGATTGAGATCTCAAGCTCGGATTTGAGTTTGGAGATTCCTACGCCCAGCTCACCCATGTGCTCAAGCCAGCCACTTTTGCTACAGGCGGGATCTTCTTTGGCGGCCGATGCAAGCTCCTCTGGGGCACGCTTAACGTCGGAAAGACTCCATAGGCATGCAAGTTGCGCGTCTCCCGCCTCCAAGAGGAGCGCAACAAGCCTTCTCTTTGCGTCCTCATTGCCGAAGCGTGCAGAAGCCTCCATCCAGTAAATGCCGGCATTCTGATTGCCGACTTCAAGATAGAATTCAGCCAACTCCTCCGAAAACGTTCTACTCGGCGCACGCGCCGCCATTTCCATCCATGCAATTGCTTCTGCCACCACTATTTCATCATCTGGAGATGACTTAGCGAGGTATTTCCCGTACATGAATTGACCATGAGGATAACCCTGTACCGCAGCGAGCCTCATCCAGGGAAGCGCCGATTCCTCATTCCCATATTCAGTATTGTGGAAGAGCAAGATTTCCGAATATCCGTACTCGCCCCGGAAAGCGCGTTGCTCCCATTCCTTTCTGACTTCGCTGTCGAGCAAGCAGGGGTAGGACAAACAGCATACGTTCTTGTTAGCTTCCATTTGATCCGTTGAACATGATGGCCTCATGCAGTCTTGTGAGGCGCTAGCTGCCGACTGCATGAGCAAGAGCAAGAGCAAGAGCAACGAAAGTAGTTTTCCTTTCACTAGAACTCCCTCCAAAGCCCACTCGGCTCACCCGCATCCATTTGAAGATTCCCGTTTAAATCGTTATAGGCATCCCCAGTTCCATCGCTTCTCAGGAGAGCTCGAAACTCCGATGCGATTATCGGGTTACCTCCCCCTAAAGCCTCCTTCAGGCGCTCTGCAAAAGAATCCTCACCTTTTCCAGCATCGCAGACAAAGAGCCTTATGGGTTTGCCCGGGGCGTAATCCCTGTGTTTTTTTAGTGTTTCCGAAAGTTTTTCGGGAGTTACCCTCTTCGGCCATTCATTGTCGAAAGACTCCCAGGACCTGTCAGTGATCGTTCCGTCATGTGCCATGTGCCCGCTCACGGAAAGCTCTCCATGATTGCCTCGGTACGACTCGCCGATCAAGTATTCGTAGCCGTCAGCGTGCGTACCTCGGCTATGGTAGTTGACTGAGACCTGAAGACCATTGACGTCTAACCGGTTGATAGGCTCGACACCGACATAGGAATAAAGGTTAAGCAGACCACCCCGAAATCCAATCGGATCCTTCGCCGTCCACATACCCGCCACCGCATCGTAATCCCGCGCCCCAAACCGCACCAAGCCCGTATCGCGGTCGTAGATGCCCCCCGCATACCCAAACGGCTGGAATCCGGGATTCGTGTCCTCGACCACGTTGCCGTACTCGTCGTAACTCATCCGCTGCGCGATCGCGCCGGTGGCAAGGTGCACCACCAGGCGCACGCTGCCGAGGTGGTCAGAGACGATTCGGTAGGTCTGACCGCCCTTGAGCATCAGGCTAGGCACGTGCGGGCGGTCGGCGTAAATGAAGCTGGCTACTACGTTGCCGGCACCATCCAACTCGGCCACCGGCTCCAGCTTGTTGGCATACAGCAGGCCCCACTGGCGCACGCCGTTGATGGTCTTGCCGACGCGTCGGTTCAGGCCGTCGATGTGGTAGGTAATCACGCGGGTGTCGGGCAGCACCACGCGGCGCAGGTTTCCGAACTCGTCGTAGTCGTACTCGGTCGTGCTGTTGGTCGCGCTGTCGACGCGGCGGGTGAGTTCGCCGTTGCGGGTGTACTCGTAGGTGCAGGTGCCATAGGCGCTCATGCGATCCTGGGCGTCATAGCTACCGCTGACGGTGACATCGGCGCCCGCTGGCAGCGCGCCCAGGCAGGGCCAGCCTTGGCCGCGCAGCGGTGAGGCTGGGCCGATGCGGTGTGTAGTGCGGTTGCCGTTGTCGTCAAAGCCGTAGTCGCTGGCCAGGGCGCCGCCGCGGTGCACGGTGTCGAGGCGACCGGATAGGGCGTAGGCGTAGGTGTCGGCGAAGCTGACGCCGCCCGCGTTTTCGCTACGCGTGTCGATGCGGCCTAGGCGGTCGCGGCCGTAGCTGGCCTGGAACACCGTGTCTCCGCCGTAGCTTGCGCTGTAGGCGGTGGTCTCGGCGAACTCGTTGTGCGCCCACACGTCGGTAAGATCGCCCACGCCGGTGCCTTCCAGCAGGCCGTTGTCGGCATTGCGGACCAGGTCCAGTCGGGTGCCGCTGACGGTGGCTGAGGTCAGCAGGCTGTCGAGGTCGTAGCCGTAGGTGACGCTGGCGCCGTTCTGGATCGAGACGCCAGTAAGGCGACGGGCCGAGCCGTAGCTGTAGCTGACCCGACCTGCCACTTCAGGGCCGGTCCAGGTCTGGGCCTGCAGCATTTCCTGTCCGCCCCAATCGAACTCCAGGTGCTGGCCATTGCCGTCACGGACGGCGTTTGCGCGTCCGCCCCGCATATCCATCTCCCTACGCCCACCCGACCAGTTGATGGCGCGGATCGCGGTCGAGCCCGGCTGCCGCTCGATGTTCAAATTGCGGCCGTCCGGGCGCAGGACGCCGCCAAGGGCTTGATCGCGGTCGCGCGGATAGCTGGTGCTCCAGCCGCCAGCGTCGGCCGCGGGTGGGCGATAGTCCGAAAGGCGGTCTGCAGGCGTGTAGTCGAACTCATGGGCGCTGCGACCAGGTGGCACCACGCGCTTGAGATTGGAGTTGGCGTCCCAGCCGAGGTCGATGTGCCGATTGTCGGGCAGGCGGATGCGCTCGGGCCGCCCCAAACCGTCGCGCTCGTAGTTGACGCGACGCTGCAGCGGATCCTCCGCCCATTCCAGGAACCCGCGGCTGTCGTAATGCATGCGCGTGCTGCGGCGAGCTGCGCCGCTGCCGACATGCACGAATTCCAGGCGTCCCTGCGGGTCGTATCGATACTCGATGTCGGCGAGCCCGCTGACGCTGCGACGAATCGGCTGTCCCTGCGGATTGATCCAGGTGCGGGTCTCGCGGCCCTCCGGCGAGCGCACGGTCCACAGGCGCTTTGTGCTGTCATAGCTGCGGGTGCTGATGCGGCCATCGACGCTCACCGTTTCGGTGCGGTCGACGCTGCCCAGGGCGCCGTTGCCGACTGGGGTTGCGCTGCGGCGGGTGGTGACCAACGCACCGGGTGTCTGTACGCGCTTGGCGAAGCTCGACCACAGCAACTGCGGGTCATAGCCGGATTCCCCGCGAACCCAATCACCGCTGTTATTGCTGCGGAAGAAGCGCCCGTCGGGAGCTTGATTGGAGTAGCTGGAGGTCCCATCTCGGCGACTTCGATACTCGCTCGCGCCGTTCCAGCGGTTGTATTGCCGACTGGAGTGGCTGCGACGCCCCTCGGGCGAAATGCGTACGCCCACCTTGGCCAGACGTCGGTCTACGACATAGGGATCCTGCAGCCAGGCCTGACCGATTGCGTCGACATTGCCCTGCAGGCGGCCGCGGCGCAGTGGGCTCCAATCGTAGGATTTCCAGTGCCCGTTCGGGGTGCGCGTAGAGCCATACAGACCGCGCACGCCGCTAACGAATTGCCAGCTCTGTCCGGCGGGAAGATCGGCGCCCGCGAGGTAGCCATCGGAACCCACTGGGTAGTTCGACTGCACACCGAAGGGACTGGTGATGCGGATGGCGCTGGGCGTGCGGGTGATTTCGGTGCGCTTGCCGTGGCCATCTTCGATCGTCGCCAGCAGACCATCCGGACCATAGTGGTAGCGTCGCAGGGTGGCGCCGGTCTGCGGGTGCAGGGTGCGCTCGTGGCGGCCGCGGGCATCGAACTCAAGCACTGCCGATCCATCCGCCTCGGGCACCAGATGCAGGGTTTGCGAGGCGCGATCGGCGTAAGTACTGCCATAAGTGAGGATGCGGTTTGAGCCGTAGTCGAGCAGCCGCACGCCCCCATCTGGAAGGGGAATCGGTACGACCGCGGCTCCAAACCGCAGTTGTCGCGCCAAGGTTCGATCCGGCTCGTCTGCCTGCCACTCAGCTATGCCACCGCCGACCCGCGTGAACACGCGAGCCTCGCGGTCAATTTCCCGAACTCGCATGCGCGCGCCCACGAACTCCGCGTATTGAATCAGCCCTTCGGACGAGACCGCGATGGCCGTCACCGAGCCGATGGGCTGTTCGGCGGCGAGCCCGCCTTCCAAGGTGTCGCCGGAACTTCCATTGCCGGCGATGGTTCGGACGCGCCCCTGAGCGGTGATGCGGCGCAACCGGTTGCCCGCCGCAACGACCAGATTGCCGTTGGGCTCGGCGGCCATTGCACTGATCGAACCAAGGTTCGCCTGCAGAGCAGGTACATCTTCGCCGCTGTCGCTTCCGCCGCCCGCCACCATTGCCTGCCCCGCCGCATCAACCAGATGAATCTCCCCGCTGCATGCCAGGAACACCTGGTCGCCCTGGATCGCAATGGCGGATATGTTCATTCCCCCGCAGGGAAGGCCCTGCGCATCGTCCTGGCGCGCCAAGGTCTCCACGCGCCCGCTCGCAGAAACCCGGTGCAGGCCTTCCTCACCCTGCAGGACGACACGACCCCGCGCATCCACCGCATGCTGGCGGGCGCGTGTCCACAGCTGGGTACCTTCCGGGCATACGATGGGGCCGCTGCCCGCGGGGCGTGCATCGGTGTTGGGGCCCACACAGGAGCGCGCGAACAGGCGCTCCTCGCCGTTGGGCATGCGCTCGACCAGGCGCTGCCAGAGCAGCGCATCGGCTTCTTCGGTCTCGAACAGGAACAACAAGTTTCCTGCCGGCGTCGGCTGTCGGGCCGCACGCTCCAAGTGCGCAATGACGGGGCCGCGTTCCAGAACGCCGCCTTCCAGCGCGGGATTGGCCGGATTGATGCGGCGCTGGCTGCCATCACCGTTGAACAGGGTCAGTGAGGCCGGATCGAACGCGCGGATCTCACTCAGCATCCAGCCGCCAAAACCCAAGCCTTTCGCGTTCCACTGCGTGCTCAAGGCCATCGGCAGCGAGGCCGGCTTCCAGACCTTGCTGACCACAACGGATGAACCGCGGCCGGAGAGTTCAACGTTGCCGGCAAACGGCAGCGCAGAGAAGCGCGCGAACGCGCGCTCGAAGTTGGCCGCGCCCACGTAATACGGCGCGTAGTGATAGTTCATGCGGAACTGATAGGCCAAGTTCCCCTGCCAGCCCGAGCGCTCGTAGGCATCGGCCAGGTTCAGATCGAAAGCCAAACGGCGTTCCACGAACATTCTACGACCGTCGGGAAGCGCCGCCGTGGCGGCCGCGCGCGTGTAGCGGCGGCCGAGAATGTCGAGGTCCACCGTCGCACGCTGAAGACTGGCCGGAAGGCTGCGGCCCGTCAGTCGCAAGGCGAAACGCGACTGCAGCGTACCTGCTTCAGTGCGGTCGCTCCGATAGCTGAGGCTTTGCCCGGTGCCGGCCACCGGCACCCGAAGGCCCAAAGACTGGCTCTGGCAGTAAATGATGCTGCCCGATTCCTGCTCCTCCCCACAGTTGGGGTCTTCGGTGGTGTCGTCCTCTTCAGCCTCGTCCGGATTGTCCGGGTCATCGATCCTGTCGTGGGGATCGTCGTCTTCGCCGCCGCTGTTCGGATCGTCATCGAAGTCGGGATCGGTAGGCTCCTCGACATCAAGCGGAGGCACGACCGGCCAATTGCAATCCCAAGGCGTCAAGTGCTCGAGCGGAGTGCGCCAGAGCTCGGCGCCTATGGCGTAGCTCTGGGCGAGGTGGGCGCGCTCTTCGGCGGTGATGCCGAGTTCGAGCAGGGCAGCGGCGTCCGCAGGTGCCCCGCTGCCGTCGATGTCGATTTGCGCCAGCCCCTGCGCAGCCCCGAGCAGCTTGATCACGCGGCCGTTGTCAGACGCCACCCAGTTGCCTGCGCGGAAGTCGTACCAGCCGGCCGGCACGATCTCGCCGACCGGGAAGTCGATGAAGTTGTCCACGTAGAGGCCAACCGGCTGGTTGAAGTCCACGCGCGTTGCACCGGCTGCGAGCGCCTGATCGGCGGACAGCTCTACCGCATAGGTGTAGGCCGAGCTGGCCGGCAGTTGTCCGGGTATGCGCTCTGGCCCAGCATCACCCACCGTGTACTCGGTAGCGCGGAAGTGCATGACGGGCAGCGCTTGCTGCTGGCCGTTGGGCAGGGTCATCGTGGCCGATGTTCCGGCCGGGAAGAACACTTTGGCCTGGCGGGTGCCGTCTTCGTCGGTGACTGCGCTGCCGGCGGCGAACTGCGCGGGTGCGCCGGGGCCGAGGATGACCGCGGTCATCAGACCGTCAGGGCGCAGCAGTCGCACGTCATCCACCAAGGCCCAATCGCGCCAGGGGGTACGGACGGTGCGCTGAGCGCGCAGACGATCAGGCTTCTGGAAGTCAAGCACGACATCGCCGCCGCCGTTGACCAGCAGGTCGTAGTAACCGTCCGCGCGGGAATAGGTGTAGCCGTACTCGGGGTGCTCCAGCACACGCACCAGCACTTGCGACAGCGGATTGCCCGCCTCATCCAGCACGCGCCCGCGCGTGATAGCTGCGCGGTATCGCTCGATCACATCTGGCTGCAGGCCGACCTGGATCGGCGTCGGGCCGAGACCGATGAACTCGTTGGCATCAATGAAATCAGTGACAACGGTGGGGTTGATGGGCGGCGCTACCGCAGCGGGGTCCGGCGGCGTGAACTGCTGGATGCAGAAGGGATCCAGCAGGCCGTCGTCATCGCCATCTGGCCCGGATGCGCAGCCGTTTTCTTCCGGCTCGAAGCCGCTACGGAAAATTCCAACGGTCTGTCCGGCGGTGTTGGGAAGTAGGGATTGAGAGTGCCCTGAGCCTTGCTGGCTGACGGCACCCGCCCAGCCTTGAGAAAGCGCGATCCCCAGTACAGCGACACATACGGCGACCCAGACACGAAGCGCATGAGACGAGGCAGGTGCGGCCGACCGCACGGCTGCAGAAACAACAGATTGCATGCTCATCAAGCACTCGTTCAAAGAAAAATATGAGCAGGGACTATGCGGAGTGCACTTGACAGGTTCAATGGCATTCCAACTTTGAATCTGCTTTTGCCGCTCAGGGGATAGCCTTGCTGGACGTCCAACGAACGCGGCTCGACTTACCATCGACGATTCTGAAGCTGACAAGGTGCGGAACTCGGGCTTTGGGCATTCGTCCGATGCGGGCGTCAGGCATCGCCGGGAAGTTGACCTGCGCCCCTCAGACTTTTGCCGCCTTCAGCCCCAATCCGTGCGGGCCTCAGCAGCCGTGGCCGGGGTCAGCACCAGCTTTGTGCTGGGGAAGGTCAAGACGGATCGGGGGTGCCGCTTGGAGCGGGGGTTGGGGCTGGGGATTCAGGGCGCGCTGGCGTGTCGGCGACTGCCCTCTTCGCGGGGTGATCTGTGATCGCGAAGCGGTTCGGGCCTGGGGAGCTGCCCGGGCACCACGACCGGAAACAGGAGTTCTGCTCGCACGCATGAATTGCGGCGGTTGCCGGTGCTCAAACAGAAGACTTCCAACCCGTCGGCTCTTGGTCCCAAATCCCTACTTCCCAATCCCCGTCCCACAAAGCAGAACGCCGACCACAAGGGTCGGCGTTCTTGATCTGCCCCACGCAACGCGAGAAGGTCAGTGTTTCAGGTTCTTGCGCAGCCGCTCCAGCGCCTGCAGCTGGGCCAGTGCCTGCACCAGCTGGGCCTGCGCCTCGGCCACTTCAATGGCTTCAGTGCGGTTGGCCAGAATGCGCTCGGCTTCTTCCTTGGCCTTGCGGGCCGCGACTTCGTCGAGATCCTTGCCGCGGATCGCGGTGTCTGTCAGCACGGTCACCACCTGCGGCTGCACCTCCAGAATGCCGCCGGACACGAAGAACAGCTGTTCTTCGCCGCTGGGCAGAATCACGCGGACCTGGCCCGCCTTGAGGCGAGTGATCAACGGTGCGTGGCGCGGGGTGATGCCGAGCTCACCCATTTCGCCGGTGGCCACGACCATGGAGACAGGGCCGGAGTAGATCTCTTCCTCGGCGCTGACGATGTCGCAACGGATGGTGCTCATTGGTGCTCTCTCGCTTTGCTCGTTCGCGGGAATTGGGAATGGGGAATTGGGAATCGTTGAAGCGGACTGACGCGAGCGTTCGCTCTGCGCTTTTCCGATTCCCGATTCCCGTTTCTCGATTCCCGGTCGTCAGCGGCTTACGCCGCTGCCGACATCGCCTTGGCCTTCTCGAACACTTCGTCGATGCCGCCGACCATGTAGAAGGCCTGCTCCGGCAGGTGGTCGCACTCGCCGTCGCAGATCATCTTGAAACCGCGGATGGTTTCTTTCAGCGAGACGTACTTGCCGGGCGAGCCGGTGAAGACTTCCGCCACGAAGAAGGGCTGTGAGAAGAAGCGCTCGATCTTGCGCGCGCGCGACACGGCCTGCTTGTCTTCTTCCGACAGCTCGTCCATGCCGAGGATCGCGATGATGTCCTTCAGCTCCTTGTAGCGCTGCAGGGTCGACTGCACCTTGCGGGCGGTGTCGTAGTGCTCGTTGCCGATCACGTTCGGGTCCAGCTGGCGGCTGGTCGAATCGAGCGGATCGACCGCCGGGTAGATACCCAGCGAAGCGATGTTACGGCTCAACACGACGGTGGCGTCGAGGTGGGCGAAGGTGGTCGCGGGCGACGGGTCGGTGAGGTCGTCGGCGGGCACGTAGACGGCCTGGATCGAGGTGATCGAGCCGGTCTTGGTCGAGGTGATGCGCTCCTGCAGAACGCCCATTTCTTCGGCCAGGGTCGGCTGGTAACCCAC
The DNA here is from genome assembly GCF_044377145.1 of Aquimonas sp. Lineage (NCBI taxonomy): Bacteria > Pseudomonadati > Pseudomonadota > Gammaproteobacteria > Lysobacterales > Lysobacteraceae > Aquimonas > Aquimonas sp. Next base: position 60,380 of record NZ_JBILJQ010000011.1, on the reverse strand, counting down.
GGCCGACGGCATACGGCCCAGCAGTGCCGACACTTCGGTGCCGGCCAGGGTGTAACGGTAGATGTTGTCGACGAACAGCAGCACGTCGCGGCCTTCGTCGCGGAAGTGCTCGGCGATCGACAGGCCGGTGAGCGCCACGCGCAGACGGTTGCCCGGCGGCTCGTTCATCTGGCCATAGACCAAGGCGACCTTGTCGAGGACGTTGGAGTCCTTCATCTCGTGGTAGAAGTCGTTGCCCTCGCGGGTACGCTCACCGACGCCGGCGAACACCGAGTAGCCGCTGTGCTCGATCGCGATGTTGCGGATCAGCTCCATCATATTGACGGTCTTGCCGACGCCGGCGCCGCCGAACAGGCCGACCTTGCCGCCCTTGGCGAACGGGCACATCAGGTCGATGACCTTGATGCCGGTTTCCAGCAGCTCGTTGGCCGCGGCCTGCTCTTCGTACGAAGGCGCCGGCTGATGGATGACGCGGTAATGCTGGGCATTCACCGGGCCGGCCTCGTCGATCGGGTTGCCGAGCACGTCCATGATGCGGCCCAGGGTTTCCTTGCCCACCGGCACCTTGATGCCTTCACCGGTGTTGTTGGTCACCAGGCCGCGCTTCAAGCCTTCCGTGGACCCCAGCGCAATCGTGCGCACGACGCCGTCGCCCAGCTGCTGCTGGACTTCAAGCGTGATGGCGGTGCCTTCGACTTTCAGCGCGTCATACACGCGCGGCACCGACTCACGCGGAAATTCCACGTCGACGACGGCGCCGATGATCTGGACAACTTTACCCTGGCTCATTTCTGTGCTCCGAAGTGTGTTTCTTTGTTCGCTCGGTGATGCGGGCTTGGGTTCGAGGCGCTAGCTGCGTGTTGCCGCGCTGGTCAATCCCGAATCCCCAATCCCGAATCCCGTGCTCTTAAACCGCTGCCGCGCCGCCGACGATCTCGGAGATTTCCTGGGTGATCGCGGCCTGGCGGGCCTTGTTGTAGATCAGGTTCAACGTGTCGATCAGCTTGCTGGCGTTGTCCGAGGCCGACTTCATGGCGACCATGCGGGCAGCGTGTTCGGAAGCCACGTTCTCCAGCACCGCCTGGTAGACGAGTGACTCGACATAGCGGGTCAGCACGTCGTTCAGCACGCTGGGCGCATCGGGCTCGTAGATGTAGTCCCAGTCATGACTGGTTTCCAGCGACTCCGAACGCGGCAGCGGCAGCAGCGCGTCGATGGTCGGGCGCTGGGTCATGGTGTTGATGAAGTCGTTGTAGGCCAGCATCACCCGGTCGACACCGCCGTTCTCGTACGCGCTCAGCATCACCCGGATCACGCCGATCAGCTGCTCGACCTGCGGCTTCTCGCCGAGGTGAGTCACCGAGGCGACCATGTTGACCTTGAGCCGGCGGAAGAAGGTGTTGGCTTTCTGGCCGATCGCGACCACATCGATCTCGACGCCCTTGGCCTGCCACTCGCGGATCTCGCCGAGCAGCTTGCGGAACATGTTGGAGTTCAGGCCGCCGCACAGACCGCGGTCGGTCGACACCACCACGTAGCCCACACGCTTCACCGTCTCACGCGCCGCCATGTAGGGGTGCACGTAGTCGGTGTTGGCGCGGGCGATATGGCCGATCACCTGCTTCATCAGACGCGCATACGGCCGCGAGGCCTTCATGCGGTCCTGGGCCTTACGGATCTTGGATGCCGAGACCATCTCCAGTGCGCGGGTCACCTTGCGGGTGTTCTGCACCGACTTGATCTTGGACTTGATTTCGCGGCCGCCTGCCATTGCTTTGCTCGCTCTGCTTGCTGCGCGGGAATGGGGATTCGGGATTCGGGATTCGTAAGCGAGGCGCCGGGTCGCTGTTGCGAATCCCGAATCCCCACTCCCGAATCCCGGCTACTTCACCAAGTTCCGGTCGACTTGAACTCGCCGATGCCCTTCTTGAAGGCGCCTTCGATGTCCTTGTTCCAATCGCCGGTCTCGACGATCTTGGCCATCAGCTCGCCGTGGTTGTTGGCGAAATGATCGTGCAGGCCGGCCTCGAACGCGCCGATCTTGTTCAGCGGCTGATCGTCCATGAAGCCGTTGTCGACCGCGTACAGCGACAGCGCCATCTGCGCGATCGACAGCGGGGCGTACTGCTTCTGCTTCATCAGCTCGGTCACGCGCTGACCGCGCTCCAGCTGCTTGCGGGTGGTCTCGTCCAGGTCGGAAGCGAACTGCGCGAACGCGGCCAACTCGCGGAACTGGGCCAGCGACAAACGGATACCGCCGCCGAGCTTCTTGATGATCTTGGTCTGGGCGGCACCGCCGACGCGCGACACCGAGATACCGGCGTTCACGGCCGGGCGGATGCCGGCGTTGAACAGGTCGGTTTCCAGGAAGATCTGGCCGTCGGTGATCGAGATCACATTGGTCGGCACGAAGGCCGAGACGTCGCCGGCCTGGGTCTCGATGATCGGCAGCGCGGTGAGGCTGCCGGTTTTGCCCTTGACGCGACCGTTGGTGTGCTTCTCGACGTAGTCCTCGTTAACGCGCGCGGCGCGCTCAAGCAGACGCGAGTGGAGATAGAACACGTCGCCGGGATAGGCTTCGCGGCCCGGCGGGCGGCGCAGCAGCAGGGACACTTGGCGGTAGGCCACGGCCTGCTTGGACAGATCGTCGTAGATGATCAGCGCGTCTTCGCCGTTGTCGCGGAAGTACTCGCCCATCGAGCAGCCGGAGTACGGGGCGACGAACTGCATCGCGGCCGATTCCGACGCGGTGGCGGCGACCACGATGGTGTGCGCCAGCGCGCCGTACTCTTCGAGCTTGCGCACCACGTTGGCGACCGAGCTGGCCTTCTGGCCGATCGCGACGTAGATGCACTTAACGCCGGTGTTCTTCTGGTTGATGATCGCGTCGATCGCCAGTGCGGTCTTGCCGGTCTGGCGGTCGCCGATGATCAGCTCACGCTGGCCGCGGCCGACCGGAATCATCGCGTCAACCGACTTGTAACCGGTCTGCACCGGCTGGTCGACCGACTTGCGCCAGATCACGCCCGGGGCGACCTTCTCGATCGGCGCGCTCTCGGTGGCAGCGATCGGGCCCTTGCCGTCGATCGGGTTGCCCAGACCATCAACCACGCGACCCAGCAGGGCCTCGCCGACCGGCACTTCAAGGATGCGGCCGGTGGTCTTGACGGTGTCGCCTTCGCGGATGTGCTCGTAGTCACCGAGCACCACGGCGCCGACCGAGTCACGCTCGAGGTTCAGCGCCAACGCGAAGGTGTTGCCGGGCAGCTCGATCATTTCGCCGGCCATCACATCGACCAGGCCATGGATACGCACGATGCCGTCGGCGACCGAAGTGACGGTGCCTTCGTTGCGTGCTTCGGCAGCGAGCTTGACCTTCTCGATGCGGCCGCGGATCAGTTCACTGATTTCGGAGGGGTTGAGCTGGCTCTGCATGGGAGATCCCTGGAGATATCGAATTCGTGGATGGGGTGCCGGACCGGCGCCGTGCCGCCCAGCCCGCCGGCGCCGCGTCAGCCTGTGCAGGCGCGCGCGCATCGGACTGCGGTGACATCGGATCCGTGTCCGCTGGCGACCCTGCGGTCGCCGCGAACCGGCACATCCCTGCGCCCGGAAAGCTGCGTGCTTTCCGCGGGTGCGGCCGTAGACAACGGGCCGCGAAAATCAAAACAGCGCGGCTCGCGTCTACGACGCCAGCGCGCGCTCCATACGTTTCAGCTTGCCGCGGACCGAGCCATCGATAACGGAGTCACCGGCGCTGATCACCGCACCGCCGAGCAGATCCGCGTCGACTTCGAAAGTCATGCTGACATCGGCGCCGAAGCGCTTCTTCAGCGAGGCCTTGAGCGCCTCGACTTCGGCGTCGGACAGCGCGGCCGCGGAGCGAACCTGCACCGGCACCACGCGTTCGGCTTCAGCGCGCAGCACTTCGAACTGGGCGGCGATCTCGGTCAGCAGCGGCAGGCGGCCGTTCTCCGCCAAGACGGCCAGGAAGCGACTCTGCTCAGCGCTGGAGTCGGGCACCGCCAGCAGTTCGACCAGGCTTTCCGCCGATACCAGCGGGTGGCCAATGAATCCGGCCACGGCAGGCGTTGCGGCCGCCTGGGCGTTGAACTGCAGCGCAGCCGACCATGCCGGCAAGGCCTGCTGACCGCGCGCAACCTGGAAGGCAGCGCGAGCGTAGGGACGGGCGAGAGTGGCTGCAGTGCTCATGCTCAGATCTCAGCCGCAAGCTCGGAGAGCAGCGCCTTGTGGGTGTCGGCATTGATCTCGCGACGCAGCACGCGCTCGGCGCCGGCCACCGCCAGCGTTGCGACCTGCTGGCGCAGTTCTTCGCGGGCACGGTGTACCGAGGCTTCGATCTCCGCCTTGGCCGCCGCCAGCTGACGCTCGGCTTCAGCAATGGCGTCCTGCTTGGCCTTGTCGACAATCTGGTTGGCGCGGGCGTGAGCCTGCTCGATGATCTCGTTGCCCTTGCCGCGGGCTTCTTTCAGCAGGTCGTTGACGCGCGATTCGGCCTGCACCAGATCCCGCTGGCTGCGTTCGGCAGCGGCGAGACCTTCGGCGATTTTCTTCTGACGCTCTTCAATGGCGATCAGGAGCGGCGGCCAGATCTTGGTCGCGACAATCCAGATCAGGCCAGCAAAAGCCAGCGCCTGGGCGATGATGGTACCGAAGCTCATGGGGTGTTCTTCCGGTGCAATTGGTCCCGGCGGTCAGCCGGGAAAGACCTCATGCGTGCAGCGCCCGCTCGCAAGCGGGCGCGGCACGCATGTCCGGCATCAGCCCTGCAGCACGCTGACCAGCGGGTTGGCGAAGGCGAACAGCATGCCGATCGCGACGCTGATGATGAAGGCGGCGTCGATCAGGCCGGCGGTGATGAACATACGGACCTGCAGAACCGGGATCAGCTCGGGCTGGCGCGCAGCCGACTCCAGAAACTTGCCGGCCATCAGGGCCATACCCAGACCAGCGCCGAGCGCGGCCAGGCCAATCATGATGCCGATGGCCAGCGCGGTCGAGGACTGGACGGTGGCGAGGTGAAGGATGGCTTCCATGGTGTATCTCCGAGTGCGAAGGGCTTTGAGGTGGGTGCAGCGAAAGGGAGGTTGAGCTGCGCGGGGCAGATCGTTGGTGCGTGCTAACTAGACTGCGCGCGGCAGATCAGTGGTGCTCTTCCATGAGGCTCAGGTACACGACCGAGAGCATCATGAAGATGAAGGCCTGCAGCGGGATCACCAGCAGATGGAACAGCATCCAGCCGAGACCGAAGGCGCCGCCGAAGATCGCGCCAAACACGCCGGCACTGCCCAGCACCCAGATCAGCAGGAACACGATCTCGCCGCCGAACATGTTGCCGAACAGTCGCATCGCCAGTGAAACCGGCTTGCTGAGCAGCTCGACCGCGTTGAGCAGCAGGTTGAACGGGAACATCCACGGGCCGAACGGCGCCACGAACAGTTCCTTGATGAAGCCGCCCAAGCCCTTCGCGCGCAGCGCAAAGAAGATCATCAGGAAGAACACACTGATCGACATGCCCAAGGTGGCGTTGACGTCGGCGGTCGGCACCGGCTTCCAGTACTCAATGCCCATCGCATGCAGCGGGATCGCGAAGAAATCTGCCGGGATCATCTTCAGCAGGTTCATCAGCAGGATCCACACGAACAGGGTGATCGCGATCGGCGTCACCAGCCGGCTGCTGCCGTGGTAGGCATCCTTGGCCTGCTTGTCGATGAACTCCAGCACGATCTCGACAAAGGCCTGCCACTTGCCGGGTACGCCAGCGGTGGCTTTGCGTGTCGCCATCCACATCGCGAACACCGCGATCAGGCCCATCAACACGGCCGTGATAAAGGTGTCGAGATGCAGGGTCCAGAAGCTGCCTTCAGAGATCTGAACGCTCAGATTCTTCAGATGGTGCTGGATGTAGGTGGTTGGGGTTTGCTCGCCGTCAGCCGCCATTGCGTGAAATCCCGAAACGTTTGAATTGAGGTTCAACGGCGCCGAGGGCTGCCGCTGGCCGGTGATCGCGGGTGCTGGGCGCCGGACTGCGCTCTAGGCTTTGAACGCGGCGACGACCGGGAAGGTCACCAGACCAGCGAACAGACCGAGCAGCAATGGCAGGGGCGGCAGCTGCCACACCCCAAAACCCAGAAACAACACCACGAACACCAGCAGAATCTTGTAGATCAGGCCACTGACCAGACCCAGCAGCGCCTCGCTTGCGCTGGGTGCATGGTGTGGCAGGCCTCGCCACGCGACAAGCAAGGTGCCCAGCCCTAGAACACCGGCGCCGAGTGCCGCCGCCAGCGCCGCTGAAAGCGACAATGGCAGAAAGCACAGCGCGAGCACTCCCGCCACGGCCAACTGAGCAAGCGCACAGCGGCGCGCCAGACGTCGGCCCGAGGCCAAGGGTGGAGTCACGATCAAGCCTGTCTGCAGCCGGCCAGCCCAACCCGGCCGACCAATCCCGCGAAGTATAGCAGTGCCTTAAAAGCGCGAACAACTCGCCCAGAGTGCGGAGATGGTCATCGCGGTCGGGCTGTGGGTGCTGGCGGCAGGCCGTGCTTTCGGTCGCTCAGCCGCGATCAAGCGCCTGATCGGCCAGCAAGAATGCACCAGCCAGGCCGGAATACTCGGCCAAACCCGGGGCTCGGATCAGTGTTTCGAGGCGCGCGGTGTCCGCGCTCGGGCCCAGATAGCCGTTCAAGTACTGACCGCAACTTCGGCGTATCCGCGGCAGCAGGCGGGCGTCGCCCAGCACGCCGCCGCCCAGCACGATGCATTGGGTTGAGAGCACAAGTAGCAGATGCGCGCACAGTTGGGCCAAGCTGTCTGCAACGACATCGATCAGCGGGTGTGAGTCATCCAGCGCTGACAAGTTTGTGCCACAGCGGGCAGTGATCGCTGGGCCGCTGGCCACCCCTTCCAGACAATCGCCGTGGAAAGGGCATACGCCGTGGAAGCTGACATCCTGCGGATGCCTACGCAGCCGGAGATGCCCAAGCTCGGGGTGCAGGAGCCCGCGCAGACTGCGCCCACGCACGACAACGCCACCGCCGATGCCGGTACCAACGGTGACGTAGGCAGAAACATCGCAGCCCATTGCCGCACCCCAGCGGTGCTCGGCCAAGGCCGCTGCGTTGACGTCGGTATCGATTGCGAAGGCACAGCCGGGATGCTGCGCCAGCAGACTACGCCAGTCGGCGCCCGCCCAACCCGACTTGGGTGTCGCCAGTACACGCGCAAAGTTTGCTGCTGCAGTATCCAACTGCAGCGGGCCGAACGCCGCGACACCCAATCCTGCGAGCCGACCGAACTGCGCGACCCCCTGGGCAAGCACCGCCGAGATCTCGGCAAACGTGTGCGCTGGGTCCGTCGTTGGAACGCGCGCGATCAGCTGTGGCGCATCGTGCCCATACCCCATGGCGACCACACACTTGGTGCCGCCGGCCTCGATCGCCGCCAGTACGGGACGTGCTCCGCTCACGTGTCGCCCCCTCGCAGGCACCAATCGAAGCCCCACGGCCCCAGCCGCGTCGACGCAACCTGACCGCGGCGCAGCGAGTGCCAAGCCTCGCCACCGAGATCGAGCACAACATCGCGGCTTGAAAAATTGAACGCGGCGCGGAAGCGGTCGCCGCGCGCGAATTGCAGCAAGGCGGAATCCTCCGAAGGGATCAGTCGACACGCCACTGCAGGCGCCAACGCCGCGATCTCGCCGCGCAGACGCAGTAGTGCGCCCAGGTCCAAGCGCACACGCGCCGCGAGGGCGTCCGCCAGCATCGGGCTGCCGCCTATCGACCAGGGCATGCGCGGGCGATGCAGCCATCGACCCTCATGACCGCGCTCCGGGTCATCCCGAAAGTGGATGTCGTTGTCGAGCGCGATCTCGTCGCCCATGTAGACCATCGGTACGCCGGGCAGGGCAAACGCCAACCCGTAGAGCAGCAGAAAGCGGTCCAGCGCATGGCCTTGAGCGTCCGGGTCTGCGCAGGCGCGCGCCGCACTCAGTCCGCACAGCGCGGCGGTCATCCCGTTGGTGCCATGGGCAGTGCCTGCGCTGCCGGTTTGAAAGGCCTCGCCACGTGCATAGCTGCCGTTGTGACCGGCGAAGAACGCGGCCACGTGATCCAGATCCGTGCCTGCTGAAGCGGCCTCTTCGGCGAGCACCTGCCAACCGATGTCGTCATGGCAGCGTACGTAGTTGACCCAGGCGCAGCCCACCGGCAGCGACGGCATTGATGCCAGTACCGCGGCTGGAATACGAGCGCTCTCCGTGGCCAAGGCGGCCCAGGCAGCTGCCATCATGCTGCTGTTGTAGGCCAACTGACACTCACGGGTCGATGGCTGATCCTGCGCCAGGCCAAAGTACGGCGGCAACTCGCGGATCGGCACGATGGCTTCCGCCTTCAGCAATACGCCCGGGGCGACGCGGTCGAGTGCAGCGCGCAGTGCCTGCACGATCCAGTGCGTCTCGGGCTCGTTCATGCAGCGCGTACCCTGGCGTTTCCACAAGAACGCGGTGGAGTCGAGCCTGAACACTTCGATGCCGCGATTGGCCAGACGCGCCAGCGCGCACACAATCTCCTCGAACACCTCGGGGTTCGACCAGTCCAGGTCCCACTGGTAGGGGTAGAAGGTCGTCCAGGCCCAAGCATCCAGCTCGTCGACCCGGGTGAAGTTGCCGGGCGCGGTATCCGGGAAGACCTGCGGCAGGCTCTGCTCCCAAACCTCGACCTCACTACGAGTGTGAGCCAGCCGGTAGTAGCGCCTGTAGCGCGCGTCGCCCGCGCGCGCCGCATGCGCCCAAGGGTGATCGTCGGCAGTGTGGTTGAGCACCAGATCCGCACACAGCCGGATGTCCGCGTGGCGCAGGGCACGGGTCAGTTCGACCAGATCTTCGTCGGTGCCCAACCGCGGATCGACGCGCTCATAGTCGCGCACGGCAAAACCGCCATCGTTGTCGCCGATCCGCGCCTCGGTAAACGGCAGCAGGTGGAGGTAGCGCACACCCAACTCGCTCAGATGCGGCAGCCGCTGCAGCACGCCGGCCAGCCCCCCTGCCAAGCGGTCGGCGTAGGCGCAATAGCCCAGCACCTTGTGGTCCGGCATATGTTCATCCAGACGCCGCGCGTCAAGCGTACGCAGCTCATCGGGGCGGGCGGAGGCCAGCTGGTCGAGACGCTGCTGCAGGTGCGCAAACCAGACCTCGAACTGAGGCAGGCGACCGTAAAGCGCATGCAGACGGGCGTGCAACAGCGGCGCGTTGTCGTTACGCACGTGGGTGTCGGTTGCAGCCATCAGAAGCTGTAGCGCAGCACGAGGTTCGCGGTGCGACCGTTGATCGAACGCGCGCGCAGGATGTTGTCCTGGCCTTCGACGATCGCGCCCTCTTCGACTTCGGTCAGACCGAGGGTGTCGAACAGGTTGTTCACGCTCACACCAACGCTCAGCCCGTCGCGCAGCTCGTACTCGCCGAACAGGTTGACCTGGGTGTAACCGGGCATAACCAGAACGTTGTTGTCCTGCGCATAGGCGTCCGTCGTGCCGATCAGATTCAGCCCGGCCAACCAGCGTTCGCCGGCGTAACTTCCGGTGAACTGGTAGATCGCTCGCGCCTGCCGACGCGGCCGGTTGCCTTCGAACTGCGGCGTGATCGCATCGCGGCTGATCTCGGCGTCGGTCAGGGTCAGGCCGCCGCTCAGAGCGATCGGACCGCTGTACCAGGCGGCCTCGAACTCGACGCCGTTGGCGGTGTAGACGCGGTCGAGGAAACGCTGGCTGGTGGCCTCGAAGTTCTGCTCTTCGGTCTCGGCGCGGAACGCGGTGACGAACAGGTTGAGCGGGCCGCTGCGGTACTTCAGGCCGAACTCGAGCTGGTCAACCAGATCGATCGCGTCCTGGCTGCGCACCGAACCATCGGCGGCAACCACGCCGAACAGCAGACGATCAGCATTGGCGCGGCCACCGCGACTGATGCGGGCGAAACCGCCAAGGTCGTCGCTGAAGAGATAGTTGGCGCCCGCCGAATAGGAGGTGTAGCTCCAGTCGTAGTTGACCGGCTGACGCACGGCGCTGATGACCGACACGCTGCGCTCGTTGGGGCTGATCACGCCGTTGCCGTCGACGTCGAAGTTCTCGCGCTGCACGCTGCCCGCATAGCTGCCGCGGGCCTTGCCGCTGTCGCGGCGCAGGCTCAGGTCGAAGTCCCAGGCGCCGAGATTGTGGGTGAACGCCAGGTAGGGCGCCTCGACGCTGTAGTCGGTGTCGTAGCTGCGCGTACAGCAGTTGCCCCAGAACGGCACGCCATAGGCGTACTGCCCACCCTGCGAGAAGACCGTGCCATCGGCGCCGATGACGTTCAGCAGCGCGGCGTTGTCACCCTTGAGTTCGAGCGCATAGGAATTCCACAGCCAGTCCATGTCGATGCTCTGGCGCGACACGTACAGGCCGCCCTTGAGGCTGGCCTCGCCGCTGCCCAGCGCGAAGGCGCGGGTCAGCTGCAAATCGTTCTGGGCGTTGCCGAAGTCGTTGATCTCGACGTCGAACAGGTGGATGCGCAGGGCCTGGCCGCTGAAGGCCTGCCCGGCCTGCGGGCCATTGGCATAGACCAGCCGGGCGCCCGCGCCGCCTATCGATGCGGCGAGCCCTTCCCCGCCGCTGGCCTCGGCAGGGAAGGGCGAGATGAAGCGACCGCTGTTGTCGGCGATGCGGAAGCGGTTCAGCACCGACCAGTCGCCGCCGAGATCGAAGGCGAACTCGGCGCCGAAGGCGGTCGACTGCGGACGCATGCCGTCGGCGATGTCCGAACGACGACGGTTGTTCTCGCCGTCCAGACCGAGGTTCGAAAGGAAGAACGCGGAATGCGGGGTGTCACTGCGCGGATCGAAACCCGGCAGGCTGCCGAGATCGGGATCGCTGTTGCGGCCGCTCGCGCGCACCGGCATCGGCAGATAGCCGATCGCGCGGTCGTCCAGACGCTTGAAGTAGACCCGCGCATAGCCCTGCTCGAACTGCCGGGTCAGGTTGCCCTTGATCTGGCCGCCGGACTCGCCGTCGTAACCGGCGCGACGCACGCCCTCGCCCTGGCGCCAGAAGCCGCCGATGTGGAAGTTCCAGCCGTCACCGATCGGCGCGCCGTACTCGAAATCGGTGCGCAGGTTGTCGTAGCCCAGGCCGTAGTTCAGGGCCACCGAACCGCCGGCGAACTCACCGGTCTTGCTGATGAGGTTGATCACGCCACCGGGCGAGTTGCTGGCGAAGGTCGAGGCGCTGCCGCCGCGCACGGCTTCGATCCGGTCGAGCGTGGCGTCGGCGCGCAGGAAGATGTCGGCGTTGCCGAAGGCGATGTCGCCGAACTCCATCACCGGCAGACCGTCCTCATGCAGCTGCAGGAACTTGGCGCCGCCGGCGGCCACCGGCAGGCCGCGCACGGCGATGTTGGCATTGCCTTCGCCGCCCGTGCTTTCCGAACGCACGCCCGGCAAGTTGCGGAAGATCTCGGCGGTGCTGCGCGGTGCCGACTCGGCCACCTGCTCGACTCCCAACGTGCTGACCGAGCTGCTGGCTCGCATTTTCGACACCGGAATCGCGCTGGCAGTCACCACCACAGCATCCAGCGCCAGACCACGGCCGGACTCTTCCGGCGCTCCGTCGTCGGTTTCGATGGGTGCCTGCGCCGCCACCTGCAGGCTGAAGCACAGCATGCCAATGGCCAGGACCAGTGGACGTCGGCGCGGCGCGTGGCGCGCGCAGATGGATGATCGAATCGGGCAGCGTGCCGCCGGCTTTTGGATGTTCATGGTGTTCCCTCCCCAGGGATTAGGTGAACGCTGTCGCCTCGACGTTCGGGCGATCTTTGGTGGACTTGCCAGACGCGTTGTACGCGTCAATGCAATCGATTGCAATACGCGCTGCAGAATGCGCTGATGGTCATCCGGACCTAGCATCTGCCGGGTCAATATCTGGAGCTTCCGCCCATGCAGAGTCCACTTTCCGCCAGCCTTTCGGGGCTGGACCTCGCGATCATCGCGGCCTATTTGCTGGGGGTTGTCGCGCTGGGGCTGGCGGTCTCGCGCAGGCGCAGCTCCACCGATGATTTTTTCCTGGCCTCGCGCGATTCGACATGGCCGGTGATCGGCTTCGCCCTGCTGGCTTCGAACATCTCTTCGACGACCTTGGTCGGCCTGGCCGGGGCGGCCTACGCGATTGGTATTTCGGTGTACAACTATGAGTGGATGGCCAGCGTGGTCCTGGCCTTCTTCTGCGTGTTCCTGTTGCCCTTTCTGCTGCGCTCACAGGTGTTCACCATGCCCGAGTACCTCGAGCGCCGATACGACCGCCGCGCTCGCCTGTGCTTCTCCGGCCTGACCATCTTTCTCAACGTGATCGTCGACACCGCAGGCTCACTGTACGGCGGCGCGCTGCTGTTCAAGCTGGCGTTCCCGGAGCTGCCGCTCTGGCAGATCGTAGCGGTGCTGGCAACTTCGGCCGGCATCTACACCGTCGTCGGCGGATTGCGCGCAGTGATGATCACTGAAACGCTGCAGGCGGTGCTGTTGCTGGCGGCCTCGATAGTGATCAGTTGGTATGCGTTCGAACGGGTTGGGGGCTGGGACAGCCTCATGGCCCAGGTCGACCCGGCCAAGCTGTCGTTGATCCGACCCATGCACGATCCGGGCGTGCCCTGGCATGGACTGCTGCTGGGCGTGCCTTTGCTTGGCTTCTATTTCTGGTGCACGAATCAGTTCATGGTCCAGCGCATCCTGTCGGCCCGAAATCTCAACCATGGTCGCTGGGGCAGCCTTTTTGCCGGCTTGCTGAAGCTGCCGGTGCTGTACTTGATGGTGCTGCCGGGGACCTGCGCGATCCTGCTGTATCCGCAGCTGTCGTCACCCGATCTGGTCTATCCGACCCTGCTGTTCGATCTGTTGCCGACCGGTCTGCTCGGCTTGGTGGTGGCAGGCTTTCTGGCCGCGATCATGTCCTCGATTGCCTCAACCTTCAACTCGGCCGCAACCCTGGTGACCATGGACTTCATCCGCCCGCTGCGGCCGACGTCCACCGACACCGGCCTGGTCCGCACCGGCCGCATCACGACCCTGGTGTTCATGCTGGTCGCGGTGGCCTGGGCACCTCAGATCGAGCGCTTTGGCTCGCTGTGGCAATACCTGCAGGCGGTGCTGGCCTACGCGGTGCCGCCGATCGTGGCCCTGTTCATCGTCGGAATGTTCTCGCGCCGAGCCAATGCGACGGGTGCGCTCGCCACCCTGTTGATGGGGGCAGCCGGCGGCGGTGTGCTGTTCTACCTCAACGTGCTGGCCAGTCAGCCGCTGGGCCTGCACTTCCTGCTGGTAGCACCGATCCTGTTCGGACTCTGCAGCGCCACCCACCTGCTGGCGAGCCGATGGGCGCCGGCGCCGTCGCCCACTGCATTGGCGCCGCTGCTGTGGACTCCAGCGGCGTTTCGCGCCGAGACCGACGAGCTGCGCGCGCTTCCGCTGTGGCAGAACTATCGGGTGCAGGCGGTGCTGCTGCTGATACTGACCGCAGCGATCGTGTGGAGCTTCCGCTGATCGACCTCGGTCCTCAGGCCGAAGCGCGCCGGACCAGCACTGGCGCCATTTGTACCGAGTCTTCGCATGCACAGCGTCCGTCCAGCAGCATTTCGACCAACAGGCGCGCGCCACGCTCGACGTCCTGGTGGACGGTAGTCAATGGCGGCAGCGTGTAGCGGGCCAGCTCGACATCATCGAAGCCGACCACGGCGACGTCGTCGGGCACTCGCCGCCCGGCTTCGGCCAGTGCGCGCAACGCGCTGGTCGCGATAACGTCGGACGCCGCCACCACACCATCGAACTGGATGCCATTGGCCAATGCCCTGCTGACCCCCCCATAGGCATCGTCGGCGTTGAAACGGGTACGGATGCGCAGCGCGGGCTCGGCGCGCAGGCCGGCCTCTTTCAGTGCTTGGCGATAGCCGGCGTAGCGGAAGCCGATCTCCGGCAGACGCTCATCGCCAAGGAAGGCCAGACGTCGGCGTCCCTGCTGCAGCAGATGGCGGGTAGCGATGGCACCACCGATGGCGTTGTCGGTGCCAACACAGGCGTAGCGCTGGTCAGGCAACCGGGCACCCCACACGACCAGCGGACGGCCGCGCTGTGCCGCCAAGTTGATGGTGCTGTGTTCGTGGCTCTGTCCAATCAGGATCACCCCATCAGCGCGGCCAGGCTGCAGAAATCGATCGATCCAGTCGTCGTCGTGTGCCGGCACCTTCGAAAGCAGCATGCTGTAGCCGCGCTCGGCCAAGGCATCCGCGATCTGCGCCAACATGCTCATCAGAAAAGGGTCAGACAGCGGCTGCCGGGCTTCGTGAACCAAGGGCACAGCTACCGCGATCGTGCGCGAGCGCTGCACGCGCAGGCTCTGCGCCACCGGATTGATGGAATAACCAAGCTGCTTGGCCAGTGCCTGTATGCGCCGACGGGTGGGCTCGGACACCAGCGGGTTGTCCGCCAAGGCGCGTGAGACGGTGGATTCGGCCACGCCGGCACGCCGCGCAACCTCGGCCATGGTGAGTGGGTTTGCGGTAGCAAGATCGGGTTTGGGCGACTTCATGCGCCGAGCATGCCGCCCCCAACGGCGACGTGCCAGTGACTCAAGTCGAGTTGCTACACGACGCATCGTAGAACACGCCTGCTCAGCCGCCGCGGCGATCCTGCGGCAGCCGCAGCACCACGCTGGTGCCGCCGCCCTCGCGCATGCTCAGCCGCACCTGCCCGCCGTGCGCTTCAACGATCTCGCGGACCAGGGCCAGGCCAAGGCCGGTGCCGCTGCGCTTGGTCGAATAGAAGGGCAGTAGCGCCCGCTCCAGCACCGCCGCGCCCATGCCCGCACCGCGATCGAGCACTTCGATGCGCAGCGACTCCGCCTCAAGCCGCACGGCCAGCTGGATATCCGCGGGCGCTGAGCCGGATTCGTGGGCGTTCTTCAGCAGATTCAGCAGGGCCTGGCTCATTTGCGCGGGGTCGAACTGCACGGGCTGGGCCGGCAGCGCGCCCTCAATGGCGAAGCTGCGCTCCGCCGCCAGCGTCTGCAGAAAACCTTCCAGCTGCACCGGCTCAGGCGCCGGTGTCGGCAGCTTGGCGAAGCGGGCATAGCCGCGGATGAACTCGTTCAAATGCCGCGCCCGCTCCTCGATGGTGCCGAATACCGGCGCCAGCCGCTCGTGCTGGCCGCGCCGCAGCAGTTCCGCACCGGAGTGCGCCAAGGACGCGATCGGCGCCAATGAGTTGTTGAGTTCATGGCTGATGACCCGGATCACCTTCTTCCAGGTGCGCACTTCGGCGCGACGCAGCTCAAGCGTCAGCTGACGCATCAGCAGCAGCCGCTGGGCGCGCCCGTTGAGCCGGAAATCGCGCTGCGACAGATGCCAGGCATCGTCGTCCTCACCTTCGCCCAGACTGACCAGACCGTCGCGACCGCCGGCAATCGCCTCGCGCAGTGCGCTGGGCTGATCCTCCAGCAGGCTGTCGAGGGTTTGCCCATTGATCACCCGGCCCGCATGTAGCAGCCGGCGCGCCGCGAGGTTGGCAAACACCACGCGCCCGGCCGGGTCGATCAGCAGCATCGCCACCGGCGTGTTCTGCAGCATGGTGTCGAGCAGCAGCTCGCGCTGCACCAGCGCCTGGCGCTGCTCGCGCAGCACGCTGCCGAGCTGGTTGTGTGCATCGACCAAGGCAGCCAGCTCGTCGTCGCCGCGCCAGGCCACGCCGAAACTGAAATCGCCATCGCGGTAACTGCCGACGGTGCCGATCAAGGCGCGAAACAGCGACAGCACCGGTTGCAGTACACGCCGCGCCAGCAGCATGGCCACCGGCACACCGGCCAGCAAGGTGATCACCACCGCGAGCAGGGGCGATTCGAGCACGCTCGACAGCCAGGCTGACAGCGCTGCGCTGCTCAGCAGCAACAGGCCCAGCGCGGCCAACAGGCGTCCGGCCAGCGAGCGGCGGCGCAGCTCAGGCACGGGCGATGCCCAGCCGCTCCATGCGCCGATACAGCGCCTGCCGGCTCAGTCCGAGCTCAGACGCTGCCTGCGCCACCACCCCAGCGGCACGCGCAAGCGCGGCTTCGATCTCGGCGCGATCGGGCTCGTTCTCCACAGTGGGCGGGACGCTCGGCGCCGCGCTCACAGCCCCACGCACCTGCGCAGCCAAACCGAGATCGCCAGGCTCGATCAACTCGCCGCGCGCCAACAGCCCAGCGCGCTGCATCACATTGCGCAGCTCGCGCACATTGCCCGGCCAGGTGTGCCGACGCAGCGCGTCGCGAGCGGCATTCGACAGCCGCCGCTGCGGGCCGAGGAAGTGCTCGGCCAAAGGCAGGATGTCGCCCGGCCGCGCCGCCAAAGGCGGCAGCGCGATCTCGATCAGGTTGAGCCGGTAGTAGAGGTCTTCGCGGAATGTTCCGGCGCGGATCATTGCGCCCAGATCCGCATTGGTTGCGCTGAGCACCCGTACGCGCACCTGTCGCTCGCGGTTCGAACCCAGGCGCTCGAAGCGTCCGGTTTCCAGTACCCGCAGCAGCTTCATCTGTCCGGCTGGCGGCAGGTTGCCGATTTCATCCAGGAACAAGGTGCCACCGTCGGCGGCTTCGAACTTGCCTTCGCGCGCCTTGGCCGCGCCGGTATAGGCACCGACCTCGGCGCCGAACAGCTCGGCCTCGATCAGCTCAGACGGCAGCGCGCCGCAGTTCAAGGTGACGAACGGGCCGTCGCGCACCTGCGAGTTGGCCTGCAGGATCTCGGCGATGCGCTCCTTGCCGGCGCCGTTGGGGCCGGTGATCAACACCGGCACATCGGCGCGCGCGACCTGAGATACCAGCTGCAACAGCTCGGCCATGGCCGGGTCGGCGAACACCAGGCCGCGCAGGTCGAGCTTGCGCTGCAGGTCTTCGACACGACGACGCTGGCCCGACTTCAGCTGACGCAGCTCGCGGCTGGCCTCGCTGAGTTCGAGCAGGTTCTGCACACAGGCGACCAGGCGCGCATCGTCCCAGGGCTTGGCCAGATAGTCGGCCGCGCCGGCCTTGATCAGATCGACCGCGGCTTCCAGATGCGTCCAGGCGGTCAGCAAGATCACCGGCAGATCCGGATGCGCCGCGCGAATCGCCCGGAACAGCGCGACGCCCTCCTCGCCCGAGGTGGTGTCGAGGCTGAAATTCATGTCCTGGATCACCAGATCGAACTCCGCCTCAGCCAGCCTCTGCAGCCCGGCCGCCGGGTCCGCCGCATGCGCGCTGTCGATGTCGTGCAGTGACAGCAGCACCGACAGCGCGGTGGCGATGGCTGGGTTGTCGTCGATGATCAGGACGTTGGGCATGGGAGCCGGGATTCGGGAGTGGGGATTCGTGATTCGTTGAAGCGGGGTGCTGCGAGCTTGGAGGTCGCGAGGTTAGCAGTCGCCTGATGGAGCCGGGAGCCGGGATTCGGGAGTCGGGATTGGGGATTCGCAGAAGCGTGGTGCCGCGGGAGTCGAGATAGAGCGATCAGTTGAGGTGTTTCTCGTGGCCTTCATCGACGCGCCTACGGTAAGCACGCAGTGCGGCCAAACGAAGCACCACGAATCCCGAATCCCCAATCCCGCCCTCAGCACCGCCAGGTGCTGAGGGTCGTCAGCCGCTCCGCGTCGCCACCGCCGGCGGAATCCTCGATGCCCGCCAGGCCGGGCCATACGCCGCCAGCAGGCCCAGCGCCCACAGCGCGAGCATGCCGTAAGGCAGGTAGTGCAATGGCAGGCGTTCGACGCTGAGCTGGCTCACCAGCAGGCGATTCAGGCCGAGCGCAAGCGCGGTGCCGACGGCGATGCCGGCGCTGGTGACCATGAAGTTCTCGATCAGGAAGTAGCGCAGGATGTCGCGGCGACGGGCGCCGATCGCGCGCCGCACGCCAATCTGCTTGCGCCGCTGGTTGACCCACAGCGAGGCCATGCCGACGATGCCGGAGGCCGTGACCAGCAATAGCAGGCCCATCACCGTCAGCAGCATCGTCGCCAGCGACTGGTCGGCGCGGTAGCGCGTGGCGCGCGCCTCCAGCAGGCTGGTGGTGCCGAGGTGCACCCGATCATCACGCAGCGCAGTCAGCGCGTCCTCGACTTCGCGCATGACCTTGTCGAGCTCGCCGGGCTGGCTGCGCACGATGAAGCTGGCACCCGGGTCCAACTGGCGCAGCGGAACGATCATCGACAGCTCGGCGGCCACGCTGGTCTGCGCCCACGGCGACTGCATGCGCTCGACGATGCCCACCACCTCGAACTGCGAGGCATCTGCGCCATCACCCAGAAACGCCTTGCGGCCGACGAACTGGGTCTGGCCGGGAAACATCCGCTCCGCCAGCGCGCGGGTCAGGATCGCGTGTTTGGGCTGGATGTTCGCCAGCGAGGGCTCGATCACCTGCACCTCCTCGGGGGTGAAGTCGCGGCCCTCGATGATGTTGAGGCCAAGGGCATCGACCAGGCTCTCGGAGCTGAAGTAGAACGCCGTATAGCTGGTGATCGCAGCGGGGTCGTCGATGCGGTCGCTGATGCTCAGGTTCCAGCCCGACTGGTTCAGCGGCGCCATATTGGCGGTCGCCACTGCCGCCACGCCAGGCATCGCCCGCATCAGCGCCAGGTCGGCGTCCAGCATCGCGGGGACGTCGATGCCTTCGCGAAAGCCGTAATAGCGAATGTAGAAGGTGTTGGCTTCATCGGCGCCGGTGGGGCGCGCGGCGATGGTCAGCCGGTCCTGCACGATATAGAGCGCATTGCCGAGGATGGCCAGGGTCAATGCGACCTGGGCCGCGATCAGGAAGGCACCGGTCTTGGAGCGCAGCAGCGCGGAGAAAATGGGACGGATTTCCATGGCGGGCCTCACTGGGTTTTGAGCTGGATGGCGGGAACAACCTGACAGGCGCGCCAGGTTGGCAACAGGCCGGCCAGCACGGCGGCGCCGATGGCAGTGCCGACGGTGGCGAGCAGCATCATCGGGCTCATGTGCGCAACCGCGGCCACCTCAGCCGACTGCCGCGCCAGCAGCCACAGGCCGCCGAAGGTCAGGCCGAGGCCGATCACGCCGCCTGCGATGCCAACCACCGCGGCCTGCACCAGGTATTGCTGGAAGATCTGGCGGCGGGTTGCACCGAGCGCGCGACGCACACCGATCTCACCGGAGTTGGCGGTGAACTTGGCCAGCAGCAGGCCGACCGTATTGACCACGCAGACCAGCAGAAAGCCGGCCGCGAGCAAGGTCTGCAGGATGGTGTCGTCGCCGAGCACGTCCTGATCGTCCATCCATTCGCGCACATCAAGCAGGCGGGAACGCTCGCCCAGCGGCAGTCGCCCCAGCGCCTTCTGCGCTTCGATATGTCCGCCCAGCTTTTCGCGGTAGGCCGCGCGCTCCGCAGCCGACGCCAGCTCGACCCAGTACTGCATGAACACGCACTCGGAGTTCAACAAGCCGGTGTAACCCGGCTCGGGGCCGTCGCCGGAACAGTTGACCCTACCGTTGGGGCCCGATTCGTTGGCGATCGCGCTGCGCAGCGGGATGAAAACTTCATCGGTTTCCCGGAAGCGATTCGAGCCACCGACCAGCCAATAGAACTTGGGCAGCGGACGCCAAGGCGCCAGCACGCCGGTGATCAGGTATTCGCGATCAAACATGCGTAGGCGCTGGCCGGTCGGATCGGTGTTACCGAACAGGCGCTGGGCGAACTCCGACGACAGCACCGCCTCGGCCGCGCCGCGCGCGTCGGATTCGGCACTCCAACTGCTGCCGTGCTTGAACGGCACGTCGAACATGGCGAAGAAGTCGCCGCCCACAGCCATGCCGCCGATCAACAGATTGCCGTGCTCGTCGCCGGCTTCGGCAACGCCACCGACCGCATACATCGCGCTCTGGCGCAGGCCGTTCGCCGACTCCAGCAGCTCGCGCGCGTCCAGCCAGCTCACGTGCGGCTGCGGCTCATCGTTCTCTTCGCCTTCATCGGCGGGGGTGTTGTCGACCTGCACCACGAACAGGCGGTCGCTCTTGCCTGGGATCGGATCGCCCGACATCGCCCGCATCACGGTCAGGGTCGACATGCTGGTCGCCACACCCACCGCCAGCGTCAGCACCATCAGTGCGGTCAACACCGGATTGCGCCGCAGGCTGCGCAGGCCCAACTTCAGATAGTAGGAAAACATGCTGGTCTCCAGGCTCAGGCGTGAACGCTGCGTAGCGCGACATGGCCGTGGTCGAGGTCGCTGACCTGGCCATCGACGATGTGCACATTGCGCTGGGCGCGCGCGGCCAGCTCGGCATCGTGGGTCACCATCACGATGGTGGTGCCCTCGGTATTGATCTGCTCCAGCAGCTCCATCACCCCGCGCGCCATCTGCGAATCGAGGTTGCCGGTCGGCTCATCGGCCAGCAGCAGACGCGGCTGGCCGGCCAACGCGCGTGCGATGGCCACGCGCTGCTGCTGTCCGCCTGAAAGTTCGGCCGGGTAATGTTTCATCCGCGAGGCAAGACCGACTTTGCCCAGCGCCTCTTCGATCCGGCGCTTGCGCTCGGCAGCGTTGAAGCCGCGGTAGCGCAGCGGCACATCGACGTTGTCGAACAGGTTCAGATCGGCGATCAGGTTGAAGCCCTGGAAGATGAAGCCGATCTTCTGGTTGCGCAGCGTTGATCGCGCATCGTCGTTCAAGCCCTGCACCGGCGTACCGTCCAGCAGGTACTCACCGCCGGTAAATTCCTCCAGCAGGCCGGCGATGTTGAGGAAGGTGGTCTTGCCCGAGCCCGACGGCCCGGTCACCGCCACGAATTCGCCCTCGCGCACTTCGATGTCGATACCGCGCAGCGCGTGGGTTTCGATCATGTGGGTGCGATAGACCTTGCTGAGTTTGCGCATGGTGAGCATGGGGCTTTTCCTTGTTTGAGGAGGGCGCAGTGCGCCTTTTCTTGCGTCGGGATTCGGGATTCGGGATTGGGAATTCGTAGGAGCAGGTTGCTGCGAGATTTGAGTTGGCGGCTCTGGATGGGTGGTATTTGGAGCGACACCTGGGCAGTGGCGATGGACTTACTACGTTCGGCCCATCCCCAATCCCAACTCCCCAATCCCGGCTCCTAATGCACCTCCACCCGCTCCGCTTCCTCGAACAGGTCGGAGCCCGCGATGACCACGCGCTCGCCCGGCTGCAGGCCTTCGAGGATTTCGACGGCGGCGAGGCTGCTGGCGCCGAGGCGGATCGAGCGGCGCACCGCGATGTCGCCGTCCATCACCCAGACGCTGCGTCCGCCATGGTTCTCGATGAAGGCGCCGCGCTGCAGCATCAGCACATCGGGGCGCTCCTCGAACAGGATGCGGCCGGTCAGGCGCTGGTTCTGACGCAGGCCGGCCGGCTGGCCCTGCTCGAAGTCGGCGCGCACGCGAACCCGATTGGCGACCACTTCGGGCGAGATCGCGACCACCTTGGCCTGTGTCTCCACCGCGCCGAGGCGCACCGCCACCGTCATGCCGAGGCCGACTTCATCGGCATAGGTTTCGGGCACTTCCAGCTCGGCCTGCAGGCGCGACAGATCGACCACGGTCACCAGCGGCGCGTTGACGATCACCACCGCGCGGTCGACCACCGCCACCGTGCCGACCTGGCCGTCGATGGGTGCACGGATGTTCAACGCGTCGACCCGTCGCTCCAGCTCGCTGACCGCCAGCCGCTGCCGCTGCAGGGCCTGTTCGCGGGTGGCGAGGTCGAAGCCGACGCTGCGGCTCTCCAGATCGACCGAAGCATTGGCATGCTGACGACCGATCTCGGCGCTCTTGACCGCATCCTCGGCGCGCAGCAGATCGATCTGCGCCAGCGCGCCAAGCCGATGCGCGCGCTCGGTACGCTCGAAATCTCGCCGCCGCGCATTCAGTTCGATGTCGGCTTCGTCCAGGGTGCGCCGGGCCAGCAGGCGCTGCTTCTCGGCCTCGATGCGCTGACGGCCGACTTCCGCCTCCAGGCTGGCCAGAGTGGCCTGCTCGCGCGAGAGTTCGTTGGCGAGCTCGGGCGAATCGATCTGCACCAGCAGTTCGCCGGACTTCACCACCGCGCCGGGCTGCACCTTCAGGCTGACCGTACCGCCACTCGGCGCATAGAGAGTCGGGCTGACCGCCGCAACCACGCGGCCATCGACCGCGGCATCGCGCACCAAGGTGCCGCGGCTGACCTCGGCGAAGCGCAGGCGATCCATGCTGATGCTGCGTTCGGCCGAGAGCCAGCCCGCCACCACCCATGCCAACGCCAGCGCGGGCAGCGCGAGCAGGGCCGCGCGGCGCAGGGCGGGACGACGCCACAGCGGCGGTGCAGCGGAAGGGACAGCACGGTCTTGAGCAGCGGTGTCGCGAATCATGCGGCGTTCTCCGGGACGGACATCGAAGCCTTAGCAGACATCGTGCCAATACCTAAGCGCATGATTTTCAGGTTTTTTTGGGCTCCGCTACAGATGTCCAACCGGTCGGACGGACGTCCGCGCGGACACCCGCACGCGGGTGGCTTCAGCCGCAATCGCGACGATCCACGCACTCCACACTGATGCCGGCTGCGGTTTCGCGCATGGTCAGCCCAGACGCTGCCAGCAAGGCTTGCACCCGCAGCCGCGGCTCGGGCGCTTGGCTGACCCCCTCGATGCGCTGAGATAGCAGGCGATCCACCCCAGGCGCCAGCAGAAGCGCTTGCCCGGTTTCGTCGGCATACCACGCCAGCACCTCGGCCATCGCCGTTCCTGGCGGTGGAAAAGCAGCCGCCGCTAGAGTCCAAGCAAACTCAGCGTCCAGATCCTCGAGCTGGGTCCTCGCAATCACCCGACCGGCTGCGATCTGCAGGTGCTCGCGGGCCTGCACCGTGGCGCGATCCCGCCCCTCAGCCCAACTCACGCTGCCGCTGCGGACGGCGATCGCCAGCGCTGTGCCCTGAACGCTGACGCTGAATCGGGTGCCCTGGTTCTCGATCTGCGCATCACCAACGCGGAGAAGTACATGCTTTTCCGCGGGTGTTCGCGCGGCATCGGTGTCCAGATAGACACGGCCCTGCTCCAAGGCGAATGCGCCATCGTTCCGGAAACGCAGCTCCGAGCCACCCGACAGCCGGACTCGCAGCCCATCTGCACTCCGCAGGGACACGCTGGCCGAGGGCGCACTGTGGATCCGCTGGCCTGCGCGGATGCGCGTCCCGGCCTCAGCAATCTGCGGCTCATTTGCCTCGGAATCCACCACCAGTACCTCGCCGTGCAGGGCATCGACTGTGAATTGACGCGCGACGGCTGACGGTGCCAGCGGGCGCGACAAGATTCCTTCGAGCAGCGCGGCCGAGGTCACGCACAGGGCTACGGCAGCCGCCATGGCGAATCCGAGGCGACGGCTACGCTGCCGGCGCGCGCGCAGTTGGGCTTCGAAGGCTGCCTGCACGCGCAGCAGGACTCGGGCTCGCGCCTGTGCGTCGGGGTCGAGCCGGGGCTGCGCGCGACGCAGCTGCGCGAGCGCCACATCCGAGTACTCAGCGAGCGGATCGGGGTCTTTGCCCTCATTGCGCATCAGCAGCGCTCCATTCGATATCGGGCTCTGGACGGTGGAGCACGAACAGCGCGCGGAACTCCGCACGGGCCCGGCTCAACAGCCCTTCGACGGCCTTCTCGGTGCGACCGAGGCGCTCGGCAATCTCCTGCACGCTGAAACCCAGGACGTACTTGAGCTCGAGGCATTCGGCGTGGACCGGCAACAGCTGGTCCAGCACCGCGTGCACACCCGCGCTGAGCTCGGCTTCTGCCAGCGTCCGCATCGGTTCGTGCGGTGCCCCCGGTGACAACGAGGATGGCAGGTCACAGCCCGGCATTTCGGTGTCTTCGAGCGGAGGCTGCAGCCGCTGCAGTCGGCGATGCTCTCGTGCCAGTTCATTGCGCGCGATGGTGCACAGCCAGGTCAGCAGGCTCGCCTCACCGCGGTACTTCGGCAGCGCCTCCAGAGCAACCACCAACGCCGCCTGGGTCAGCTCTTCGGCCAGGATGCGGTCGGCGTCGCAGGTGCGCAGAAGAAAGCGATACAGCCGCGGAAAATAGAGATCGAAGAAGCACGCGAACGCGCTCGAATCGCCCTGGGCGACCGCTTTGGCCAGCTGCAGATCTTGCGGGTGCATTGCCATGGGAGTGCTTGAAGCTGAAGGGAAGACGTGTCGGCGCCGTCGATTCGGCGATGCGATAGGCACTGAGAGCAACCCAGGCGGGAAATCCCTCGTGAGGGATCTGGCACCGCCCCGACTCTATCCTCGGCCGACCCGCAGCGGTCGGTGCCTTTCCTCACTTCGAGCACATTGCCGCCATGAGCGTTTCCGACAGCAAATGCGCCGCCCACAAGACACGAACGCTTGCAGCATCGCAGCATCGCACTTCGCCACGATGCCGCACTTCGCGGGCCTGTGTGCTGGGCTTCTTGATCGCCCTGTGCGCCTTCGCGCTGGCGGCAACGGCGGCAGCGACCCAACCGCTCGCCCAGGCCGGCGAACGCGTCGCCGACGTGCTGCGTCGGCTCGGTCAGGCCCACGGTCTGCCGATCCTGTTCAGCAGTCGAATCGTGGACAACACAATGCGGGTGCACCGCACAACGGACGCCATGACCGCAGAGGCGGTGCTGACGCAGGTGTTGAGCGAACAGGGGCTCGTCTGCAACTGGATCGGCCGCGATTGCGTGGTCGTCTCGATCGAACCCTCGGAGGGCCTGCGCGTCGGCGCAGACTCTGCGCCACCGTCCGCGCCTGCGACTCCGCCCGTTCGACTGCCGGGGCTCGAGGTGCTGCCGGGCAGCTATCCTCTCGTCGCGGGGTCGGGCACCTACCTCGATCGTGACGAGATCACAGCCGTGCCGCATTTCTCGGATGACGTCTATCGCATGCTGAGATCTCTGCCCGGCGTGGCGGCAGCGGACTTCTCAGCCCCCCTGCATGTCCGCGGCGGCCGCACCGATGAACTGCTGGTGCTATTGGACGGCATGGAACTGCGACGTCCCTATCACTTGCCGAACCTGCAGAACCCGCTGACCGTGCTCGACCCCAACCTGATCGGAAGCATTGACTTCCATTCCGCCAGCTGGCCCGCGCGATTCGGCGGACGCAGCAGTGCGGTGATGGACATCGAGTCGCTGCAGCCCGAGGGCGCAGCCTCGCGCGCGCTCGGCATCAGCGGCTTTAACGCCTTCGCCAACCTCGGCTGGGCAGACACACAACAGCGTCGATCTTTGCTGACGGGCGTCCGGCCAGGCTATCTGAATCTGGCGCTCGATTTCGCCGAGCCTGAAGCGGCCATCGATGCCACCTACTTCGACACCTACAGCGTCTATCGACAGGCCGTGGGCGAAGACCACCAGCTGTCGGCACACCTGCTGCATGCGGAGAACGATGTCCGCATCGAAGGGGAGGATCGCCGCGATGCGAGCGATGCTCGCACCCGTAGCAGTGCGCTCTGGCTTCGCTGGACCGGCGACTACAACAACGGCTGGAACAGCTCCGTGCAGGCCAGCCATGAGGCCGATCGGTTGCGTCGCGAAGCGATCGAAGTCGATCTCGATGGCCGCAGTGGACAGGCGGATGAGGCCCGCCGGCTGCGCAGCTGGCAGCTGAAGGGCTGGGTCCGCCGCGAAGATGGGCGCGGAAGCTGGGAGTTCGGCGCCGACGCGCGCGATGAGCGAACCCGCTTTGACTATCGAAGCGTAGACGCCCGCTTCCGTCCGTTCGCCGAGCCCACCTTGCCGCCGCTCATTCGCAACATCGATTTGAGCTCCAGTCAGCGGCGCACCAGCCTGTGGGTCGAGCGCGAGCAGCAAATCGGCCAACGCTGGGCAGCTCGCGCTTCGCTTAGACACGAGGATCTTCAAGAGCCCGGCCAGCTTCCGCAACTCGATCTGATGCCGGCAGCAAGTCTCGGTCTGCAGCTGAGCGAACGCGCCAGCCTGGGCATGAGCCTGGGCTGGCACTGGCAAGGTCAGCGCAGCGACGAGATCAGCGTGCAGGACGGCCAACAGGGGCCATTCGAGCCGGAGATCGCGCGCCATCTGGCGCTTTCCTATCGCTACGCGTATGGCCCCTGGAGTTGGCGGGCCGAACTGTTCGACAAACGCTACCAAGACCCCCGCAGCTACTTCGAGAATCTGCTGAGCCCCTACGAGCTGCTGCCCGAGAACCAAGGCGACCGGGTGCGCGTCGAGCCCGAACGCGCCTTCGCTCGAGGCCTGGAGCTGGGCGTCTCAAAGACCCTCGCTGAAGGCCGCATCTACGCGAGCTATGTTTTCACGCGCGCAAGGGAGCGCATCGACAGCGCCTGGTTCGCGCGCAGCTGGGAGCAGCCACACGCGCTGCACATCGGTCTGGACCACGCACTGTTCGAAAACTGGCGTTTTGGGCTGAGCCTGCTGGCCCGCAGCGGCTGGGCATACACGCAGCCGCGTGTAGAAGGCCTGGACGCGAGCGGACGCCCGCAGCTCGCCTTCGGCCCCCGCAACAGCGCGCGCTATTCGCCCTACGTGAACGTATCCGCCCGGCTGGCACGCCTGTACCGACTCCAGGAATCGACCCTTGAGGTGTACTTCGAGGTCTTGAACCTGCTCAATCGCGACAACCCCTGCTGCATCGAACGGATCCTCGTGCAGGTCAACGCCGACGGCAACGCCGAGCTGCGCGAGGAGTCGCGGCAGGGACTGCCGCTGCTGCCATCGCTGGGGCTCACATGGCGCTTCTAGCCTTGCACGCGTCAGCACCACTCAACACCCGGAGGCGCGCGCTTGCTGAGCCTGCCGTGTCCGTACGGGCACCAGCACCACTACCACGGCTCTACCAACGAGGCTGTCTCATGCGCAAAGCACTGACCCGTTTCCCGAACTCGCTTCGGCTCGCTGCCGCATTGATGGCGCTGGTCGTGCTGTCACCTGCGTGGGCCCTCGATCCCTGCGAGGAGCAGGTTGAACAAGCGATCGAGGAACGACGTGCTCCACTGTCACCGGAGGACTTTCCAAGGCTTGCTCCTGAGTTCAGCGAGCGACCGATTCTGAAGGCCCAAGCCGATGCCATGGACGCGCTGGTGGAGGAGTTCATTCGCGTGACAGGCACGCCCGCCCTGGACGTCTTCCTGCTGCTCGAAGACGGCCGGGCCTGGTCTCGTCATGTCTCGTCCAGCGACGCGAGCGCCCCGCCAGAATCAGAACAGCCACTGTTCTACTGGGCCAGCGTCGGCAAGACCTGGGTGGCGCTGGTCGCGCTGCAGCTGGTCCAGGAAGGCAAGTTGACCCTCGATGCTCGTCTGGCCGACTGGGCACCGGAGTTTCCGGGAGCCGCTGAGATCCGCATCGAGGATCTGCTGCGACACACAAGCGGGCTGTACAGCTTCCAGGAAGACCCTGCGCTGCGCGCCCGCCCTGGCTACAAGCCGCCGGCCGAGCTGCTCGCGGTTGCCCGCGCGCGGCCGCTACTGTTCTGCCCCGGCTCACGCTGGGCGTACTCGAACACCGGCTATGTGCTTCTCGGTCAGATCATCGAGGCGGTCGAAGGTCGCCCGCTGGCTGCCGTGCTGGAGTCGCGCATCGCCGCTCCGCTGGGTCTACAGCACGTGCGCGCCCTGGGTCCGGACAGCCCGATCGAGGACCTCGTGCCGCCAGCACCGAAGGCGCCCGCCGGGGGCACGGCCGACGATCTACGAACACCGGGCGCAGCCGGTCCCATCGCCGCTTCTGCCGCGGACATGGCGCGCTTCTGGCTGGCCAGTTTCAGCGATGCACTGCTGACCCCCGCTATGCGCCGTCTGCGATTCGAGGGTCTGCGCCCCGGGCTCGGCCAGCATTTCGGATTGGGCGCGATGGTCTACGATTTGCCGGCAAGCCCGAACACGCCGCCCGACGTGTGGCTCGGACATTCCGGCGGCCTTCCGGGTGCCAAGGCGGTGGTTGCCTGGTCGACACGACAGCGCGCGGTGGCCGCGGTGGCACTGAGCGGCGATGCACCAGCGGAGGCACTGGCCAATCGCTTGCTTGCACTGCTCGAAATCGAACGCTCGCCGCGGGACGCGGAAACGACTGCAGCGGAGACCCATCGATGAGACCACTGCCCACGCTCACCTTCACGCTGGTCACGCTGGTCTCGCTCGCGGGCTGCACGAGTCAGCAGTGGTACAGCGCATCGCGCCCAGCGCTGCAGGAGCGCTGCCTGCGCCACACGATCGAAGCCCAGTATCGCGCCTGCATGGCCTCGGCTTCGCTCGACTACACGAGCTACCGGCGCCGCCAGACAAACGTCGACACCCCGACCAATCTGCGCGACTGACCGCGGCAACGCGCAGGCCATCAACACTCACACTGGGTTCGGCCGACTGAAAGTCCGCTACCGCCCATGCCAGCGCGAGCAGGGCGGCCGAGCGGCACAGGGCGGAGCGCAGACACAGCGGCAGCGCAGCGGAGGAAACGGCGCGGTCTTGGCCAGCGGTGTCACCCGTCATGATTAGCTCACGGACGTTCGATCAGAACGACTCACAGGTATCCCTGGAACACGTAAAATATTGATTTTATTAATTTATTGAGTTTTCTCCCGCGTCCATGCACGACTGCCAGACGGGCGGCGCAGCGGACAGATGAAGCGCCGGGACTGCGAGCAGCCGGCGCGACCCGCTAAAGTCCTGCTCCCCAACAGCGGCGCGCTCTTCAAGCCGCGCAGGATTGAGCACCGTGCAGCCGCCCGTCTACGTGCGCCTTGTCTCCCTACCGCGCAGCGATTGCAGACGCCTCTCGATACGAACGAGCGGCTGTTCTGCGCTCTGGCGGGTACTGGTGTTTGCGTGGGCGGTTGCAGTCTCCAGCACCGCGTTTGCGCAGCCATCGATCTCGCCTCCCGAGGCGACGCCGACCAAGCGACTCAGCCAGTTCGTGCTGGAAAGCTGGGGCGCCGATGCCGGCCTGCCGCAGAACTCGGTGAATGCGCTGGAACAGACCGATGACGGCTTTCTGTGGATCGGCACCTTCGAGGGCCTTGCGCGTTTTGATGGCCTGCGCATCCAGCCGGTCGAGCCGGCGCTGACACGAATCACCGGCAGCGCGGTGGTGCGCCTGTCACGCGCGCCCGACGACGCGCTGTGGGTAGCAACACTCGACCGCGGCATCACCCGGATTGCCGCCGACGGTATCCAGCACTGGGGCCTGGCCGAGGGCCTGCCCAGCGAAACCGCGGTCAGCGTGCACGCGCGCAGCGCCAGCGATGTCTGGGTCGGCACCACCTCGGGCGTGGCGCGGATCGTCGACGGCCGGGTCGAATCCGTGCCCGGCCTGCCGCCGGTGGCGATCCGCGATGTCGAGTTTGCCGCGGATGGCGCGGTGTGGGTGCTGACCCGCAGCGCCGGCCTGTTCCGAGTGGATGCGGTGGGCGCGCAGAGGATCGAGCTACCTGGCGACGCCACGCCGGTCGGCGCCGGGCTCGCCGTCGGTATCGACAACTCGGTCTGGATTGGCACTTCTCGCGGATTGCATCAGTACACGCCCAACGGGCGCTGGCTACGCCGGCTCGGGCGCGAGGATGGCCTCGCCAGCGATTTCATCAACAAGCTTGCGGCCGGCCGCGACGGCTCGCTGTGGCTGGGCTACGAGGGCGACGGCGTGCAGCGCCTGGACGGCGATTCACTGGATGGTGTGGGGGTCGCGGCCGGCCTGCCCAACGGTTTCATTTCGGCGCTGTTCGAGGATCGCCACGGCAACTTCTGGATCGGCACCAATTTTGGCCTGGCGCGGCTGCGCGACGGCCCCTTTCTCAATATCGGCCGGCGCGAAGGCCTGCCCGGCGAGTACGCGCGGGTGGTGATCGAAACCCCGGACGGCTCGATCTGGGTCGGCCTGGACGATGGCGGGCTGGCCCGCCTGCACGGTGGTGCCGTGGTCGAGACGCTGGGGCCGAAGCAGGGACTGCTCGGCAGCACCGTGCGTGCGCTCGCACTCGGACCCGACGGCAGCCTGTGGATCGCGGTGTATGGCTCGGGCCTGCAGCGGCGGCTGCCGGATGCAAGCCTGCAGACCTACGGTAGTGACGAAGGCCTGCCCAGCAATCTGATCCGTGCGCTGGCCACCGATCCCGACGGCAGCCTGTGGATAGGCACCGAAGACCGCGGCCTGGTGCGTCTACGCGAGGGTGAGTTCGAGCGCATCCGCTGGTCGGGCGGCCTGCCCCATCGCGATGCGCGCACCCTGCTGCGGCGGCGTGACGGCAGTCTCTTGATCGGCACCTACGGACACGGCCTTGGCGTGGTGCCGGTCGGCGCGGACCAGATCGAACCGCTGGACATCGACAAGCTCCACCCGCGTGTGCTGGCGCTGTTCGAGGACGCCGGGCAGCGGCTGTGGATCGGCGGCCAGGGCGGTCTGCAGATGTTGGAGAACGGCGTGCTGCGCGATCTATCCGGACTCGGGCTGAGCTTCGAGCGTGCGGTGTTCTTCATCGATATCGATGCCCGCGGCGACCTGTGGATGTCGGGCAATCTCGGCCTGACTCACCTGCCCGCGGACAGCATCGACCGGCTGCTGCGCGGGCTGCCGCCGCCCTACCCCAGCACCCTGTACGACCGCCTGGATGGCCTGCGCAGCAGCCAGCTGAACGGTGCCAGCCAGCCCGCCGGCTGGCGTGACCACGATGGCCACCTGTGGTTACCGAGCCCGCGCGGGGTGGCGATGATCGACAGTGAACGACTGCTGCGCAGCGATACCGAGCCGACCGTGGTGATCGAATCGGCCTGGGTCGATGGTCAGCCGGTGGACCTGCGCGCGAACTCCAACATCGTTCTGCCGAATGCCGGAGGCCGGGTCGAGCTGCGCTTCGGCGGCGTCAATGCCCTGCTGCCGCGGGCGCCCTTGTTCGAAACCCGGCTGCACGGCATCGACAGCGACTGGAGCGCACCCGACCCGCGCCAGAGCATCAGCTATGCGGCCTTGCCGCCGGGCGAGTACCGCTTCGAAGTGCGGGCCATCGGCCCGCGTGGTGCGCCCAGCCGCGGCAGCGCGACGGTCCAACTCAGCGTCCCGCCGGGACCGTGGCAGCGCCTGTGGGTGCAGGTGCTGGTCGCGCTGATCCTGCTGCTGAGCGTGGCTGGCCTGCTGCGCCTGCGCGAGCTGCGCCTGCGCCGCGCCAATCAGCGGCTGGAGGCCGAGATCGCCGCGCGCACGCACGAGCTGGTCGAAAAGAATCGCGCGCTGGAACAGGCGGTCTCGAAGGTGCAGCGATTGAGTCGCACCGACGCCCTGACCGGCCTGGCCAACCGGCGCTTTCTGCACGATGAGATCGATTCCGAAATCGCGCTGACCGCACGGCGCTGGCGCGAGATGGCTGAGCTGCCGCCCGAACAGCGCGAGTGCCTGCTGCTGGTGCTGGTCGATCTCGACCACTTCAAGCGGATCAATGATGTGTACGGTCACAGCGTCGGCGATCGCGTGCTGGTCGCCACCGCACAGACCCTGCGCGAGTGTCTGCGCGGCAGCGATCACGCGGTCCGCTGGGGCGGCGAGGAATTCCTGCTGATGCTGCGCCTGACCCGCCGCGGCGAGGCCACCCAGCACGCCGCACGCGTGCTGACCGCGCTGCGGCGGATGCGGATCACGCTGGAGAACGGCGGCAGCCTGCGCTTGACCGGCTCGGTCGGCATCGCCGCCTGGCCGGTCGGCACCACGATCGATCAGGAAGGCCGCTGGGAACACAGCCTGCAGCTGGCGGATGCGGCACTGTATCTGGCCAAGGCGCGCGGACGTGATCGCGGCTGCCTGCTGCAGCTGGACACCGCTCCGGCCAGCGACGCCGAGCTGATCGAGCTGCTGTCCGATCCCGAGCCTGCGATTCTCGCCGGCCGCCTGCGCGCCACGCCGATCCAGTAGCCATGCACAGCGAGACCAGCCACAGCGGCACCGAGAGAGCCGTGCCCACCGGCGCCAAGACCGAAACCTGATCCGGCGCACGGCCGACTTCGCATGGGTAGAGCGGGGTCAGCCGCACCGGCTCGCCGCCGTGCTCGCTGATGAAGCGGACCGTCGAGCGCATGCTGACCCGGTCGGCAGGCAGTTGGGCCGTCGCTACCACACCGCTCGGACGTCCGCGCGGATACGGCGCCCCGAGCGATCGGCCACCGGGCTGCTAGAGTCCGCGCCCGGCCGATGTGCGAGTTCGCCCCATGCCTCCCTTCAAGGAACGCGGCACCCAGGTGACCCGCGGCGAAGCCTTCGTCGATGCAGCCTTCGCGTTTGCCATCACCCTGATGGCGGTGGCTGGCGAATCGATCCCGGACAGCGTCGAGTCGCTGAGCAATGCGATGAAGGGTATTCCGGCCTTCGCCCTGGCCTTCGCGCTGATCCTGCGGTTCTGGGCGTCGCATGCGGACTGGAGTCGCGCCTACGGGCTGGACGATGCCGGATCGGTGCGCTTGAGTCTGCTGCTGGTGATGCTGCTGCTGGTCTTCGTCTACCCGGTGCGGATGGTGTTCGCCGCCCTGTTCAACTCGCTCAGCGGTGGCTGGTTGCCGGCGGGCTTCACCATCACCGAGCTGTCGGATCTGCCGGTGCTGTTCATCACCTTCGCGGTGGCGTTCGGCTCGATGGGTGCGGTGATGTGGGGCCTGTATCTGCGCGCCTGGCGGTTCCGCGAGCGGCTTCAGCTCGATGCCCGCGAGCGTCTGTGGACGCGCCTCTGCCTGTGGAACTGGGGCCTGGTGCCGGTAGTGGCGATGGTGTCGATCACCCTCGCGCTCACCATTCCCGCCACGCGCGAATCGGGCTGGCTGCTGGGCCTGCCGGGCTTCGTGTTCTTCGTGCTGCACTTGAGCGAGCTGATCCTGCGACGCCGGCTGGGCAAACAACTGAAGGCGCTGGAGGCCCAATGAGCGCGGTGAACCCGCACCGCCGCGCGCACACGCCCGGCGACCCGGCACTGGCGCGGTGCCAGGCCTGGCTGGAGCGCGCGGTGATCGGTCTGAACCTCTGCCCGTACGCGCGCGCGCCGCATGTCGGCGGACGCATCCGCTGGGTGCTGAGCGAAGCCGCCAACAGCGATGCGCTGGTCGAGGAGCTGCTGCGCGAGCTGGAGCACCTGCGCCAGCACGACACCGCCGAGGTCGAGACCACCCTGCTGGTCATTCCCCGCCTGCTCGCCGACTTCGAGGACTATCTCGATTTGCTGCATGCGGCCGAGGCGCTGCTGCAGGCGCTGGGCTATGCCGGCGAGTTCCAGCTGGCGAGCTTCCACCCGGACTACCGCTTCGAGGGCGCCGACGCCGACGCGGTCGAGAACTGCAGCAACCGCTCGCCCCTGCCGATGCTGCATGTGCTGCGCGAGGACAGCATCAGCCGCATCGTCGACGCGGGTGCCGATGTCGAAGCGATCCCCGAGCGCAACCAGCAGCGCCTGCGCGAGCTGGGGCACGAGGGTTGGCGGCGGCTGTTCGACGCGGATTGATCTGCGCGGCATGGTCTGCGCGAGTCACGATCGAATCCGCTGGTGCGCGGGCCCAAAGTCCTCCGCACTCCCTGCTCGGCCGCAGGCGCCTGCGCATGCTGTGCGGCAGCTCCGAGTGGAATCGCCCCATGCACCGCCTTTCCTCGCCCGACGTGCGCCGCGCCCAGTCGCGCCTGCTGATGCGGCTGCGTCGGCAAACGCCGGACGTGGCCGCCATCGACGACCTCAGCCGGCTGCCCCGCCCTTCGACGCGGTCGCCGCCGATACCGTCAACGGCGAGCGCGCGGCAACGCGCGGCGGCGACCTCGCGCTGGCGAAGCGCGCGAGCATGGCTGTGCCCGGCGTGTTCGCACCGATTCGTGTCGACGGTCGGCTGGTGGTCGACGGCGGCCCGGCTCAGAACCGGTAGCGCAGAAACAGTTCGACGTCGTCTTCGTCGGCGCGATTGAGCGAGGCGGTGTTGCGGTTGATCTCGCGACGCAGGCCCAGCCCGGTCGTGCGGCTGAGATCGAACAGCAGCTCGGCGTTGAGATCGAGGCCGTCGCTGCCGTCCGGCCAGCGCGCAAGGCGCGCGTCCGCGCTCAAGGACAGCCGCGGCAGCGGTCGCCAGTGAGCCTGGGCAAAGGCCGCCGGGCCATCCGCGTACACGCTTGCGCCAAGGTCGAGCAGGCTGAGACGCAGGCGATACCACTGCGCCGCCAGGCGCAGTTCCAACGACGGATGCGGCCGCCAGCGCGGTCCGACGCCGCTGGCCACCTGGGTCAGCAGATAGTCCAGGCTGTAGCTCTCGATGTTGACGCGGTCGCGCTCCAGCTGCAGCTCGGTCTGGACGAACCAGTGCTGACCGAAATCCGCGTTCCAGCTCAGGCTGCCGAGCTGCTGGTTCTTGCGCAGCGCACCGTCGCGTCGACGCTGCTGATGCTCCAGCTCGAGTTCGATGCGATGCGGCCCGCCCTGCCAGTGCGCCTTGCCGCGCAGGTGCAGCTCGGAATCGGACCGGTTGCCGGCGCGATCGCGATCCCAGGCGCCGTCGATGCGCAGGCCGTCGGGCTGCAGCCGGTCGCGCAGGGCGTGCCAACGCGCCAGCGGATCGATGCGCTGCACCGGTGCGGCGGCATCCACGGCGCTGTTCGACCCTGCGCTGTGCACAGGCGCGGGCGCCTTTGCCGCTGCATCGCAGCCCTGCGCCAACAGCTGCGGCGTCTGCGCCTCGTCCACGCTGAGGCTGAAGCCGGTGGCGCAGCCCAACTGCGCCGCGCGCTCGGCCGATTCGCGCAGGGCATCCAGATGCGCGGCCAGCGCGTCCGCCACGATCGGGGCACCGTCGACGTCCTGGCAGCCATGGTGCGGACGACGCACGCCCACCCGATAGTGGGGCTCGCGCAGCGCCGCGGCGCGCAGGCGCCCGGCGCCGTCGCGCTCGGGCGCGATGCGCAAGCACAGCGCACCGTCTTCGATCCAGTCGCCGCCGCCCGCCGCGTCCTTGCCAGCGGCAGGCGCCGCCGCCAGCACCGCCAACAGCCCGCCGAAGGCCGCGGCAACCCGCGCCTGCATCGCTCTCAGCGCCCTTCGCCGGGTGCCGGCGCGGCGTGCCACTGCTCGCGCGCCACCCACTTGGCCTGGGCAGGGTCACCCTCGTAGTGCGGCGACATGATCTGCACGCCGTGGCTATTGAAGGCATCGAGGATGGCGGCGTGCAGCTGGCTCAGCACCTGCGCGCGCGGCAGCGCGCCGCCGCCCTCAACCTGGGCCACCAGGCGGTACTCGACGTAGAAGTCGGACAGCGCGGTCTGGATGACGTAGGGCGCCGGCTCGCGCAGCAGCGCGGGCACCTCGGCGGCCGCCGACTGCAGCAGGGCATGCACCTGCCGCCAGGGCGTGTCGTAGCCGATGGTGACGCCGGTCTCCAGCACCGAGCCGCCGGCGCTGGCCGCATGCCGCGAGAGGTTGCGCGTCACCTGGCCGATCACCAGCGAGTTCGGCAAGGCGATCTCCTCGCCCTTGCCGTTCTTGAGCCGGGTCAGGCACAGGCCGATTTCGGTGACCGTGCCCTCGTGCTCCTGGATGCGCACGTATTCGCCCACCAGCAGGGCGCGGGTGAACACCAGGATCAGGCCCGCCGCGACCTGCCCAACCAGACCGGAGGCGCCAATCGACACCATCAGGCCGAGCAGGACCGACAGGCCCTTGAAGGCTTCGGTCTGTGAGCCAGGCAGGTAGGGATAGGCCATCGCCAGGGCGAACAGCCAGATGCCGAGGTTGATCAGCCCGCGCGTGGCGGGCGCGGTGTGCGCGTCGAGCGCGCCGAGCTGCACGCTGCCTTCGTTGATGCGGTCGAACAGGCTGCGCGTCACCTGGGTCAGCAGGCGCGCCAGCAGAAAGATCATCAGCGCCACGAACAGCCCCGGCAGCGCCGCCGCGCTGGCCGTTGCGGCCTGGCCCAGCGAGCCCAGCAGGGAGTCGAGCAGACGCTCCGCGGCCGGACGGGTCAGCGCGAACAGGCCCAGCGCGTAGACGAGAAAGGCCACCAGCACGGCCAGCGCGAGCAGCCAGACCAGCACCACGCTGACCCGCACCACCAGGGTGACCAGCAGGCTGTGCAGATGCGGCCGCACCGCGCCTGGCAGCAACTGCTGCATCTGTTGCGACAGGCGCGCGCTGAGTCGCCGCTGCAGCACGCGCGACAGCTTCAGCAGCACGACCAGAGCCAGCGTGAGCAGCAGCAAGGCGATCGCAAGCTTGCCCAGCGCCAGCAGATTCAGGCGCGGATCGCGATGCTCACGGTGCTCTGCCCAGACCTGCTGCAGCACGCGCGCCGAACGGTTCGCCAGGGCATGCGGAGTTTCGCCGCGGTCGCTGCGCGCATCCCCGGGCAGAACAACGAACAGACTGGTTTCGTCGAGTTGCACCGCCACGCCTTCGGCCAGCGGCAGCACCGAGGTCCAGCCGGCCCCGCCTTTCTCCAGAGCTTCGCGGACGTGCCGCTCGGCAAGCTCAGCGCGCTCTTCCGCCGACAGCGCCCCCAGCGGTGCGCGGAACACATGCAGCTGACGTCCACCGACGACCAGTTCAACGCCCTCCCCGGCCACCGACGAGGGCTCAGCGGCCGCCGCAGCCCACAGGGGCGGCGCCGCGAGCGCGAGCGCGAGCGCGAG
This sequence comes from Aquimonas sp., assembly GCF_044377145.1. Classification (NCBI taxonomy): domain Bacteria; kingdom Pseudomonadati; phylum Pseudomonadota; class Gammaproteobacteria; order Lysobacterales; family Lysobacteraceae; genus Aquimonas; species Aquimonas sp. The sequence continues at coordinate 23,725 of NZ_JBILJQ010000011.1, read as the reverse complement.
CGGGACCAGTAGGCGCGCGCGCCCGCGCAGCCTCAGCGCGAAGCCGGGCAACACCGTTCGCCAGTTCGACATACGACCCCCACGGCGCGCCGCGCGCCACTGCGCCTCAGTATGCCCGCAGGGTGTGAGCGGACGCTTGGGGTTCGCGCTCCCTGCAGGTCAGCACCCGCGTGCCGATTGGGCACAGGACGTATCGGCACGGCGCCATCGCCGTCGTGCCGGAGGAAGCCCGCTGTCAGTCGCTGCCGTGGCCGCTGCCGTGGCCGCCGTCATGGCCACCGCCACTGTCGCCGCCGTCATTGCCGCCGTAGGGATCATCCAAGCCAAAGCTCAGCTCAGGGCCGACTCCGTCGGCATCGCCCTCGCGGTTCATCGCCGGGCCTTCGCTGTAGGTGATCGGGCCGCCCGGGCGCTTCTTCTTCGGATCCGGCAGCAGCGCGCTCAAGGCCTCGACCTCGGCCGACATTACCGCGCGGCGTTCTTCGGGGACCTGCTGCCAGTGGCAGCCCAGCAGTGCGCCTTCCAGTGAGTACAGCAGATTCAAGCTCGGCCGGAAGCCGGCGCGCTTGACCTTCATGAAGGCGCCAACCGCGCCATGAGTGACCAGGTCTTCGGGTGTGCGGATGCCGACCTGGCGCAGCCAGGCGGCGGACTTCGGCCCGACATTGCGCAGGCGATCACCGGGGCTGCTCATGCCAACGACTCCACGAAAACCTGCGCCAAGGCTTCCAGACCGCGCACGTCATCAGCATCGAATCGCGCCAGCGCGGGGCTGTCGATGTCGAACACGCCGATCAACTGCTCGCCGCGGAACAGCGGCACAACTACTTCGGAACGCGAGGCCGCGTCGCAGGGGATATGGCCCGGAAACGCCTCGACGTCGTCGACCCGCTGGGTCTGCCGGCTGACCGCCGCGGTGCCGCACACGCCGCGCCCGAGCGCGATCCGCACACAGGCAGGCTTGCCCTGGAACGGCCCAACTACCAGTTCCTTACCGTCGAAGAAATAGAAGCCAAGCCAGTTCACATCGGGCAGCGCGTGATAGGCCAGCGCCGACAGGTTCGCTGCGTTGGCGATGCGATCTGGCTCACCAGCCAACAGACCTCGGGCCTGCTGCACAAGCTCGGAATACTGTTCCGGTTTGGAACCGGTCAGGGCGGCGGCTACGAACATGGTTCCAACCTCGCGTGGACAGCGCCCGAGTGTAGCAGCCGCCTTGCTTGGCGCGAATCGCAGGGGCAACGGTATGCTTGCGCGAAACTCCAACGAGCATCCTGCGATGCAGTTCAGCTGTTATGTCACCGGCACCGATACCGGCGCCGGCAAAACCCACGCCTCGATCGCCCTGCTGCATGGACTGCAGCGGCTAGGACGGCGTGCCGTCGGCATGAAACCGGTGGCGAGTGGCGCGCGCGAGAACCGCCACGGCTGGAGCAACGAGGATGCCGTCGGTCTGCTGCAGGCCAGCGCTTTCCAGCCGGACTACGCCCTGGTCAACCCGGTCTGTCTGAAGGATGCCACCGCGCCGGAAATTGCCGCTGCGCACGAAAGCCGACAGTTCGGGCTTGCCGAGCTCGAAACCGCGTTCAGCGCGCTGCGCGCGCAGGCTGATGATGTCGTGGTCGAGGGCGTCGGTGGATGGTGTGCTCCGCTGAGCGATCGCTTGATGCAGGCGGATCTGGTACGCGCGCTCGAACTGCCGGTGGTGCTGGTGGTCGGCATGCGGCTGGGCTGCATCAATCATGCGCTGATGACTCTGGCCGCCCTGCAGGCCGACGGTATGCGGATCGCCGGCTGGATCGCCAATTCCGTCGATCCGGAGCTGGAATTCGCCGACGAGTACTTCGCCTGTCTGCACCGCCGAATGCCGGTGCCCTGCCTGGCGCAGCTCGCCTGGCGCAGCCCTGCTGCGCTGGCGCAGATCGATCTCGGTCCGCTGGGAAAGTCCAACCTGCGCTAGCCCGCGCGCAGATCAGACCGCCGCGGCGCTGACTCAGAATCGCAGGTGAGGCAGCAGGCCCAGCACGCCGACAATGATCAGATAGATCGCCACGATGAAGGCCAGCAGCTTGGGCCGCACCAGGATCAGGATGCCAGCCAGGAGTGCGATCAGCGGTTGAAGAGGGATGCCGCCCATGGGATATCTCCGAAACGAGGATGACCATCGAGCTTACGCGGTTTGCGGTCGCGCCTAACTGCGCAGCCCTACGCCCTTGCGCAGCAGGTGCAAGGACAGCCAGACCAGAGCCACGGTGAATCCGAGCATTACCGCATACGACACGCCGAGGTGGATCCCGCTGCTGCCGAGCAGACCGTGGCGGAAGGCGCTGACCATGTACACGATCGGGTTGGCCAGGGTCAGGGTCTGGGCGAACGGCGGCAGGGCCTCGACCGCGTAGAACACTCCGCCGAGATAGGTCAGCGGGGTCAGCACGAAGGTCGGGATGATCGCGATATCGTCGAATTTCTTGGCGTACACCGCATTGACGAATCCCGCCAGCGAGAACACCACCGCCGCCAGCAGGACGCTGGAAAGCGTGACCAGCGGATGCGGGATCGAAACCTTGGTGAACAGCATCGCGATGGCAAGCACGATCGCACCCACCATCAGCCCGCGCAGCACGCCGCCGGCCACGTAGCCGCCGAGGATCACCCAATTCGGCATCGGGCTGACCAGCAGCTCCTCGACATGGCGACCGAACCTGGCGCCGAAGAAGCTTGAGGAAATATTGCCGTAGGCGTTCTGGATCACGCTCATCATCACCAGCCCCGGGACGATGAACTCCATGTAGCTGAAGCCGCCCATCTGGCCGATCCGGCTGCCGATCAGGTTGCCGAAGATCAGGAAGTACAGGGTCATGGTGATCGCGGGCGGCACCAGGGTCTGGCCCCAGATGCGCAGGATGCGGTGAACCTCGCGGCGCACGATCGTGCCGAGCGCGATCAGGTTGGCCTGCATGGGGGTCTGCGCTGTCGCAGCGGGAGTGGCGATCGGCGTCGGCGTGCTCATGCGGCCTCCTGCCCGGTCAGACGGACGAAGAGTTCTTCCAGGCGGTTGGCGCGATTGCGCATGCTGCGTACCTTTATTCCCGCAATGCTGAGTGCGGCGAACACCGCATTGAGATCGGCTGCGCGAGGGGTTTCGAGCTGCAACGTGTTCTCGTCGCTCTGCTCGAACTTCACGCCCTCCATCACCGGCAGGCTGCCGTGGAAGGGTTCGGCGAGATCCAGCACGAAGCCTTCGACATCGAGCTTGGCCAGCAGCGCGCGCATGCTGGTGTTCTCGACGATGCGACCGCGATCAATGATCGCGATGTTGCGGCAGAGGTTCTCGGCCTCTTCCAGATAGTGCGTGGTCAGAATGACCGTGGTGCCGCGGGCGTTGACCTCCTTCAGGGTCTTCCACATGCCGCGGCGGATCTCGATATCGACGCCGGCGGTGGGCTCATCGAGGATCAACAGGCGCGGCCGGGTGATCATCGCGCGGGCGATCATCAGCCGACGCTTCATGCCGCCGGACAAGGTCCGCGACATCACGTGCGCTTTTTCCCAGAGCTGGGCGGCGCGCAGCTCTGCCTCGGCGCGCTCGGCGGCTTCGGCACGCGGCACGCCGTAGAAGCCGGCGTAGTTGACGCAGATGTCGAAGGGCTGTTCGAACATGTTGAAGTTGATCTCCTGCGGCACCAGCCCCACCTGGCGCATGGCCAGGGAGCGGTCCTTCAGCAGATCGACTCCGCAGACCCGCACGCTGCCCGCACTGGGATTCACCAGCGAGCTGACGATGCCGATCAGGGTTGATTTGCCGGCGCCATTGGGGCCGAGCAGGGCGAAGAAGTCGCCCTCCTGCACGGCCAGCGAAACACCTTTGAGGGCTTCGACGCCGTTGGAATAGGTCTTGCGCAGATCGTGAACTTCGAGCGCGGCGGGCGCGGTCATACAGGCACGGCCTTCAAGGGCTGATCGGCCCTTATTGAAATGAGGGGAGGTGTCGCAGAGGCCACGCGGTATCGCGCCGTCGGGCCTTTCGCGAGCGCCGGCTAATATACACCCCCGCTCCGCGCCACCCGAGGCCAACTCCACCGTGTTTGCGCCCCCACCGACCTTTCCGTTGCGCCTGCTCGACAGCCACTGGCTCACCCCCGGCGTTCGCCATTTCGTGTTCGAGCGCAGCGACGGCAGCCCGCTCGTGTTTCTGCCGGGCCAGTTCCTGCGCGTGCAAGTGGCCGGCACCGACACCCCCGTGTTCCGCAGTTACTCGATCGCCAACCCGAACGACCTCGGCCGCAGCGATGCGCAGCGGATCGAGCTGGTGATCAGCATGGTCGAAGGTGGCCTCGGCAGCGCACGCATGACGGCGCTCGGGCACGGCGAAGAAATACCGGTGACCGCGCCCAACGGCCGCTTCTGTCTCCTGCCGGACGACGCGGCGCGACGCTACCTGCTGCTCGGCACCGGCACCGGCGTGGCGCCGTATCGCGGCATGCTGCCGCAGCTGGAAGCGGCCGCCGCGAATGGCGTGTCGACCGTGCTGCTGCTGGGCGCGCGCACGCCGGAGGATCAACTGTTCGCCGACGAATTCCGTGCGGCGGCGGCGCGCATTCCGAACTTCGAGCTGCGTTTCTGCCACTCGCGCCGATTGCCCGAAGACCCCGGCCCGCAGGACGTCAACGCCTACGTGCAGGATGCGCTGGCGGGATTCGAGATCGACCCCGAAGGCGATCTCGCCTATCTGTGCGGCAACCCGAACATGGTCGACGCGGGCTTCGAGCGACTGAAGGCCGCTGGACTGCATCTGAAGCGAATCCGCCGCGAGAAGTACGTCACCCCGAGCCTGCCCGGCGCGGTCACACCCGCCAAACCGGCCAGTCTGTAGCCGCACTCGGGGTCGCCAACGGCCCCCCAGGGAGAGTCCATGCAACGTCTTTTGATCTGTATCGCTGCGTCCGCCGGCCTGGCGCTGGCGGCACCCGCCGAAGCCCAGCGTCGCCTCGGCACGCTCAACTTCGAGCCCTGCGTGCTCAGCGCACCGCTGTCGGTGCTCAATGTGGAAGCGCAGTGCACGCGCTTCGAAGTGCCCGAGAACCCGGCCGAGCCCGCCGGCCGCAAGATCGAACTGGCAATCGCCTGGGTGCCGACCGAGAACTCCGCCGGAGCCGACGATCCACTGTTCATGATCGCCGGTGGCCCGGGCCAGTCAGCGCTGGAGAGCTATCCCGGCCTGCACGGCGCGTTTCGCGAGATCCGCAAGAACCGCCACGTGATCCTGGTCGACCAGCGCGGCACCGGCGATTCCAACCGCCTGGTCTGTAAGGACGCCGAGGGCGATTCCGCCCTGATGGAGACCGAGTCCGACATCGATCCGGCGCAGTGGCGACAGTTCGCCGAGCGCTGCCGCGATGAGCTCAAGGACAGCGCCGATCTGCGCTACTACAGCACCACCGAGGCGATCGCCGATCTCGACGCCGTGCGGCAGGCGATTGGCGTGCAGCAGATCAATCTGCTCGGGGTCAGCTACGGCACCCGCGTCGCCCAGCAGTACATGCGCCGCTACCCGCAGCACACCCGCAGCGTGGTGCTCGACAGCGTGGTACCGAACACCCTGGCCTTGGGGTCGGAGCACGCGCGCAATCTGGAGGACGCGCTCGACCTGCACTTCGGCCAGTGCACCGACAGCGCCACCTGCAACGAGCGTTTCGGCAGCCCGCGCGAGAGCCTGAACGCGCTGCTGGCCGAACTTCGCGCGAACCCGCGGCCGGTGCGCTTTCGAGACCCGGTCAGCGGTGAGGAACTTGAAAAGGACCTCACCGTCGGCCACGTCGCCACCGTCGCGCGGATGTACTCCTATGCGCCGGCCGTGGCGGCAATGCTGCCGCTGTCCCTGCACGAGGCCGCACAGGGCCGCGCCAGCGCGTTGATGGCGCAGGCCGAGATGATCACCGGCTCGCTGTCGGAGCAGATCATGCACGGCATGCAGCTGTCGGTGATCTGCACCGAAGACGCCCACCGGATGCGCCCCGACCCGATCGACGCCACCCGCTTGCTCGGCGAGATGATGGTCAAATTCACCCTCGAACAGTGCGCCGTCTGGCCCAAGGGCACGGCTCCCGCCGACTTCAACGCGCCGGTGGAAAGCGCCATCCCGACCCTGCTGCTGTCGGGCGAGTTCGACCCGGTGACCCCGCCGCGCTACGGCGATGAAGTGGCGAAGACCCTTTCCAACAGCCGTCATCTGATCCTGCGCGGACAGGGCCACAGCCTGGCCGCGGTCGGCTGCATGCCGCGCCTGCTGGGAGAGTTCATCGAAACCAATAAGCCCGCCGAGTTGAAGGCCGAATGCCTCGACACTCTGAAGCCCAATCCACCGTTTGCCGGCTTCTACGGCTGGGAGCCCTGAGATGATCATCTGCGACAACCTGCACAAGCAGTTCAAGACCAAGACCGGCCTGGTGAAAGCGGTCGACGGCGTCAGCTTCCGCGCTGAAGACGGCCAGATCACCGGCCTGCTCGGCCCCAATGGCGCCGGCAAAACCACCACCCTGCGCATGCTCTACACCCTGATGCGCCCGGACACCGGCACCGTCAGCGTGGACGGCATCGACATCTTCAAGCACGCCGAAGACGCGCGTCGCCGGCTCGGCGTGTTGCCCGATGCCCGCGGCGTCTACAAGCGCCTGACCGCACGCGAAAACATCGCCTACTTCGGCCGCCTGCACGGGCTGGACGAGAAAACCATCGCCGAACGCAGCGCGCGCCTGATCGAAGCCCTCGGCATGCAGGAGATTGCCGACCGCCAGGCCGAAGGGTTCTCACAGGGCCAGCGCACCAAGACCGCGATCGCGCGTGCCCTGGTACATGACCCGAAGAATGTGATTCTCGACGAGCCCACCAACGGCCTCGACGTGATGACCACCCGCGGCCTGCGTGGCTTCCTGCAGCAGCTGCGCGCGGAAGGCCGCTGCGTGGTGTTCTCCAGCCACATCATGCAGGAGGTCGCGGCCCTGTGTGACCGCATCGTCATCGTCGCCAAGGGCCGCGTGGTGGCCCAGGGCACGCCGGACGAACTGCGCGCGCAGACCGGTGAAAGCAATCTCGAAGACGCCTTCGTCAGGGCGATCGGCTCGGAAGAAGGACTGTTCGCATGAAAGCCGCCTGGATCGTCCTGAAGAAGGAACTGTTGGACCTTATCCGCGACCGCCGCACCCTGGTGATCAGCCTGCTGATGGGCCCGCTGCTGGGCCCGGCGCTGATGGTCGGCCTGATCACCCTGATGGCCAGCAAGGAAATGGACCGCGCCGAGAAGCCGCTGGAGCTGGCGGTGGTCGGCGCCGAACACGCGCCCAATCTGGTCGACTGGCTCAGCACCATGAACGTCGAGATCAAACCGGCCCCAGCCGACCCCGACGCCGCCATCCGCGACCAGGATGAGGACGTGATCCTGCGCATCACCGCGGAGTTCGGCGAGGAATGGCGCAAGAGCCGGCCGGCCCCGATCGAGCTGATCCACGATTCGACCCGGCAGGATGCACGCACCCCGGTGCGGCGTCTGGAAGGTCTGCTGCAGACCTATGACCGCCAGATGGGCGCCCTGCGAATGGTCGCGCGCGGCATCAGCCCGGTGGTGGGCACGCCGATGCAGATCAACCGTCGCGATCTCTCCACCCCGGAGAGCCGCGCCGGCATGCTGCTGGCCTTCCTGCCCTACCTGCTGATCCTCGGTGGCTTCCTCGGCGGCGCCTATCTGGCGATGGACGCCACCGCCGGTGAACGCGAGCGCCAGTCGCTGGAGCCGCTGCTGGCCACCCCGGCCTCGCGCGAAGCGATCATGAGCGGCAAGCTGCTGGCGGCCTCGGTGTTCGCCCTGCTCACCTCCCTGCTGACCCTGCTCGCGTTCAAGCTGTGCTTCGCCTTTCTCCCCGCCTCGATGCTCGGCTTCAAAATCGACATCAGCACCCTGGCGATTGCCAAGATGTTCGTGCTGATCGTGCCGATCGCGGTGTTCGGCTCCTGCCTGGTGACGCTGTTGGCGGCCACTGCAAAGAGCATGAAAGAAGCCCAGAGCTACATGACCCTGCTGATGCTGCTGCCGATGCTGCCGACCCTGGTGCTGATGGTGTCGCCGGTGAAGAACCAGCTGTGGATGGCGGCGGTGCCCCTGCTCAGCCAGAACCAGCTGATCCTGAAAGTGGTCCGCGCCGAAACCATCTCCACCAGCGAATGGGCACTCGCACTCGGCGCCGGCCTCGCCCTGGCCGGCGTGGTCTGGTTCATCGCCTCGCGCCTGTACCACCGTGAGCAGCTGGCGATTTCGGCGTGAGTACTTGATCGCTCCCGACGCCAGTGCTCCGGCGCTGGCGTCGGCGGGGCGGTATCGCAGGCGTACAGCGCGCTTTTGCGCAACGTGAGAGCGAGTGCGACGCACCCGGCCGGGGCGTGCGATAGCAGGCGGTAGAGAGCGTCGAAAAGTGTCAGATCGGACGATTGACACGACGCAATGGTGCGGTTGGAGTCGGGTGCGCTACACCAGCGCCGATCGCGCTATTCGATCTCGATAAACAGCATGCGCACTCCTCTCGCACCGGCAGGATCGAAGGTTCGGAACCGACGCTTCGCTGGGAGCTGTTGTTCCATCTCTAATCGCTCGATCACAGCGGGGTCCCACGGCGCAAACACTTTCACAAGCCGGGGGAGCGTAAGGAGAGTGCCCCAATCGACCGCGCCGAACTCCTTGCCTCCAAGGTGGACGACCTCTAGCGCTTTCAAGTCGCTCAGACATGGATGTCGAGCACCTTTGGCTACTGCGACAAGCCGCAGCGATCTGAGGCTCAAAACCAAGTGCAGCGGCACTAGGTCCGTCAGGCGCTTCGCCGTCTCGACCACAAGATGCTCAAGCGGCAGCGCCTCAATCCCATTCAACGAGAGCAGATGGGAGCCATGCGACACGTTGAGCGTATTCAGTGAGTCGAACCCCGCCAACGGCCGCAGATCGGCAAGCTTTGGACGAATGAGGCTCAGGCTACTGAGCTTAGGCCTGTTCTGGGCAGTTTCGAGTAACGCTCCATCGGCCGCCACCAAACTCAGCTGGCGAATGTTGCTGCGGGAAAGGCAGTCCATGAGACCGGGCTGGGCCGTTGCATAGAGTGATTCGAGCGGAACCGCGGCCAGATTTTCCAAGCCATTCTCAACTCGATTGGCCAGGCTCAACGACCTCAAGCCCACAAAGCAATCCAGCCCCGCGAGTGAGCGCACCCTGCCATCCGATTCAGCACCAGACAGACGCAAACTGCGCACCGAATCCACCACGCCCGCGAATGCCGAAAGATCGTCCCATTGGCCGACCAGCTCCAGTGATTCAGGCTGTTGTAGTTCAAGGGCCAAAGCGAGGCCATCGGACCATGAGGTCGCGACGGCGGATTTGGCGTCTACTCTGAAGGTATCTGGCATGCTGCCCTTTTTTTGGGCATGTTTGGTGCCCGGGGACATTGCGCCCAATTCAACCCAGCTAAGCATGCACAAGTACCGCTCCTGCCCGGTAAAACCCCGGCGGCCCACGTCAAAGCCGGGCCGGAGCGAAGTGTTTGGGCTCCCGTGGAGGCTTAGCTTGGGTGGGTTGGGTGACCATGGTGTTCCCACTGGAAACGCGATGGACCCGCCAAAAGGGCGTCAAAAGCGCCTTAGAAGAACTGGCTCGACCTGAGCATTTATGACTTGACTTATGGAGTCTGCCAACTCATCGACGACGGTGCCTTCGCATGTTTCGACGGGGAGGCGCCACCAGAATTCCCGGCCGTGGACAGATCGCCTCGGTCTAAATACATACTCAGGGTAGTACATTTCGGGATCCGGATCCGCAGAACAAGGCCTTGGACTAACTCTTGGAAAGCGATTTTGATTCGACCAGCCTGCTTCCAGAGTAATAGATTCTTCACTTTTGTGCTTCACGAGAACTACAAAGTGGCAGAAATTTTCTGAAAGCCGCACCAGAGCGAAATCGCGACCCCTAATTAGCGAAGGATCGGGCAAATTCGGAGTGTATTTCTGAAAGCCTTCAAGCCTGCTAGAGACTGCGGCTAACACAACCCCCATGATTTTTGTTTTGCTCATACTGCTAGAACGAAAAAGTTTCGGAGGTAGTGCACGAGATTCAGTGCGCCAGATACCATCTGGACGTTTGATGCGGTTGGACCCAGCGCAGTCAGTACCGCGGCCTGCTGAGCCGCAGTAGGGGCCTGCCATGTAAAGAGCACGACTCGGTACTCGCCAGCAACCACCTGTGTTGTTGCAGTGCGCATCTGACCAACAAGCCGAGCCATTGCAGCACTGCCCTGAGACGGCAATTTGTACTTCACCTCCAGCGCCAAAACCCGATGCTGGACTGCGATCCAAAAATCAATTATGCGCCTCCCACCCTGACCTACCAGAAGCACATCCTGAGAGACTCCCGCCCTAGGCACAGTCCTAGCCAGTATTGATGCCACCGCTCGCTGAGTCGCTACTCCAACGGTCCTCAATGCGGCCCCGCCCAATGCTGAGGACGTAGCAAACGCGGAGCCTACCCTCGCAACTGAGCTGGTGACGACGCTGACCCCGGCTTGGATAACGTATCCCAGGCTAATCATGCCAGAGGGATCGACGCGATTTATTGGATCCTGATGGTTGACGACATACTTGTGGAGAGATCTCGGATCTACCGAGAACCCCCAAAATGGATCCATCTGCGTAAACCTTCCCACCCGCGGATCCATCCAGCGCGCGCGCAGGTAGTAGAAGCCGACGTTCGGGTCGAAGGCTTCGCCGCGGTACAGGTGCTCTACTTCAGTCGTGCCGCTGCGCCCGATCTCGTTGCCGAAGGCGTCGTAGTCGACCGCATCCGTAATCACCCCCGCCGCATTCGTCAGCCAGCGCGTCGACCCAAAACCATCGGCCTGTACATAGGACGTGGTTGGCACGCCTGCTGCGTCGTAACGCGTCTGGCTGATCAGATCATCTGCAAAGCTGTACACCGCGCTGCGCTGTCTCGGGCCGCTGCCGGTGCTGGTCCAGCGCTCGATCTCCTGGGCGTAGGTGTAGTTCGGATCCTGCAGTGACCACGTGGTGGTCGACTGCTCCGGAGTCGCGCCCGCCGGGGTCTGGGTGTGCCGCACCCGCAGTCCGTCCGCGTTGTACACATACGCATTCACCTCGCCCGCGCTGCGCGCCTCGCGCATGCGGCCGGCGTCGTTGTAGACGTACTCGGTGATGCCCGCCGGTGTGCCGTGGCTCAGCAGGTTGCCGGCGGGGTCGTAGGTGTAGTCGGCGATGCTCGCGCCGCGCTCGCTCTGCAGGCGGTCGTTGGCATCGTAGACGTAGTCGATGACTTCGGCCGCGGCGCCGGCTTCGCTGACGCTCTGCCGCAGGCGGTTGCCGACGCGGTCGTAGCTCCAGCTGGCGTTTCGATCCTGCAGGTTGATGCGGTGATCGATGCGCTCGGCGACCAGGCGCCTCACCGCGTCGTAGTCGTACTGCACCGTGCGCACCACGCCGCTGGAATCCGACTCGCTGATCTGCGTGCGCAGGCCGTCGGCGTCGACCTGGTAGGCCATGCTCATCAGCAGGGCGCCCAACGCGCTGCGTTTCACCAGGCTGCGCAGGCGGTGGCGGCTGTCATAGCCGTACTGGGTGCGGGTGCCGTCGCCGCCTTCCATGCTGCTGCGGCGGCCAGCGGCGTCGTAGGTGTAGCGCGTCAGCGCCGGCGCCTCGCCCTGCACGCGGCGTTCGACTTCGATCAGGCGATTGCGGGTGTCGTAGCGGTAGGCCAGGGTCTGGCTCGGGCTGCGGCGCTCCAGCAGGTTGCCGACTGCATCAAAGCGGTACTCGATCACGCCGCCGTCGGCGTCCTGCTGGCGCAGCAGGCGACCGCGGGCGTCGAACTGGCTGCCGCTGGTCCCGCGTTCGTCCACCGCCTCGATGCGCTCGCCGGCGGCGTTGTAGACGAAGCTGTGGTCGGCATCGCTCGGGTGGTCGATGCCCTGCGTGCGACCGGCGGCGTCGTAGGTGTAGCGGGTCACGCGGCCGCGGAAGTCGGTGTGCTCGATCAGCTCACCGGCGGCGTTGTAGCGCTTGGTCTCACGCTCACCACCGGGCAGGATGCGCGCGGTTTCGCGACCCATCGCGTCGTATTCCCAACGCGTCTCGCGGCCTTCGGCATCGGTCTGGCGGATCTTGTTGCCGACCTCATCAAAGGCATAGCGCGTGGTCAGCGTGCCCGCATCCGGGCTGCTGCCATTGACCAGGGCCGGGTTCGCGCCGGTCACCGGGTTCGGCACCACCACCACGATCAGCCGGCCAAGGCCGTCGTAGCCGAAGCGGGTGGTGCGGCCGCTGGCATCGGTTTCGACGGTCTTGCGGCCGACCGCGTCGTACTCGGTGCGCACGATCGCGTTCGGCTCGCCGGACACCGCGGGCACCTCGGTGCTGAGCAGGCGCCCGGCGGCGTCGTAGCTGTAGCGCGTGACCGCGCCCAGCGGATCGGTCTCGCGGGTCTTGCGACCCGCAAGGTCGTACTCGACCACGATCTCGGCGACCTGGCCGCCGACGGGCGGCAGCAGGGTGCGTACCACGCGCCCGGCCGCGTCGTAGCGGTACTCGGTGGTGTGGCCGTTCTCGTCGGTGTCGGCGATCAGCTGGCCGGCATCATCGTAGGCCTTGCGCGAGCGCGGATTGTCGCTGTCGTCGGCGGGCGTGGCGTCCGGATGGATGACCTCGATCAGGCGATTGGCCTCGTCATACACGTGCCGCGTGGTGCGACCGCCGCGATCGGTTTTGGCGACCAGGTTGCCATTCGGGTCGAAGCGGCTGGCCTCGTGGGTGCCGTCCGGATAGTTGATGCGCGCGACGTTGCCGCGGGCGTCGTAGGTGGTCAGCGTGCAGCGGTTGAGGGCGTCGCAGCTCTCGGTCGGCTTGCCATTGGCGTCATAGACGGTGGTGCTGATGCTGCCGTCCGGGTGCTCGGTGGCGACCACGTTGCCGTTGGCATCCAGCGTATAGCGGGTGACCAGCGCTTCGGTGCTGCCGTCGGCGCGGGTGCGGCTGCGACGCTCTTCCAGCAGGCGGCCCTGGGCGTCGTTGACGTAGGTGGTGCGACGTCCAAGTGCGTCGACTTCGGCGGTCTTGAAGCCATGGGCGTCGTACTCGTAGCGAGTGATCGCACCGCTGGCATCGGTCAGGCTGGTGAGCTCGCCGCTGTTCGGGTCATAGCCCATGCCGGTCGCGCCACCGGTGGCGTCGGTCAGGCTGACCAGCGGGCCCGGGTAGATCGGAATGCCCTGCACCGTGGTGTTGCGGTAGGTCTGACGCAGGCTGACCACGTTCAGCGGGTCGGTGACGGTCTGCAGCTGGTTGAATACACCGAAGACGCTGCGGGTGACGCCACCCAGCGGGTCCGTATCGGTCAGCACATTGCCGAGGTTGTCGTAAGTCCAGCGCTGCGTGCGGCCGAGGGCATCGGTTTCGCTGAGGGTGTTGCCGGCGTCGTCATAGGTGCGGGTGACGGTTTCGCCGGCCGCATTGGTTTCGCTGAGGACGTCGCCGCGCGTGTTGTACAGATACACCGTGTTGCGTCCATTGCGGTCGCGGCGCTGCTCGACCCGGCCATTGATGTCGCGGCTGAACTCGACCCGGTGGCCGTCAGCATCGATTACCGCGACCAGACGGCCGTCGGCGTCGTACTCGTTGCGGCTGACGCGCACGCCACGCGGATCGATGATGTCGCGCAGGTAGTGGCCTGTCTGGTACTCGAAGCGGGTCAGGTTGTCTTCCGCGTCCTCGACGCTCGCAAGATCGCCCTCGCTGCTGTAGGCGTAGCTGAGGTCGATGCCGCCGGGCCCGGTGATGCGGGTGATGCGGTCCTGCGCGTCGCGGGTGAACTGCAGGGCGAAACCGTTCGAGTGGGTGATGCCATTGCGATCGAAGGTCACCCGGTTGCCGCCCTCGCGCTCGAAGATCTCGCGCAGGCCGAAGCCCTGGTCGACCCGGTACTCGCGGCCCTGCGGATCGATGTAGCGATAGTTGTCGGGGTCGGCGATCAGGCCGGGATCGGACAGATCGGCGATGCTGCCGTTGATCAGGCGGCCGCCCACCGGGACGATCGTTTCCAGCCGGCCGCGGGCACCGTCGGTCGGCTCGAACACGAAGTTGATGTCCAGCAGCGGGATCGCCTGGTTGCAGGCCGGGCTGGCCTTGACCTTGAACTTCTCGACGCGGCCATCGCCCAAGACGATGCTGACTACGTTGCCCAGAGCGGACTCGACGCAATAGCGCGGGATCAGCCCCAGCGGGCCGGACGGATAGGTGTTCAGGCTCCAGCCGAAGCCGGGACGACGGCTCTCCTGCACGCGCACGTTCTGGTAGTCCAGCGACCAGCCGTGGCCGAAGTCCTGGCGCTTGTGGCGGACGCGGGTGTCGTAGGTGCGGGTGACGCTGACCGGGATGCCAGCCACCGGCACCGACACATCCTCGAAGCTGATCGAGAAGTGGCCGATCTTCATGTCGCCTTCGACCGACAGCGCGACCGAATCGCTGACCGTGTTGCCGGACAGGTCTTCGGCCTGCAGCAGCAGGGCGTACTGGCCGTTCTGCAGGAGGGTCGGATCGAGCGTGCCGATCGCGGTGTCGGTGAAGGTGTTGCTGCCATTGGCGACGGCGATGAACTCGCCGTTGCGGGCGCCGCGCTCCACCAGCACCAGCCGCCAGCTGCGCAGGTTGTCGTCATTGACCGAGGCACGCACAGGCAGGCGCTGGGTCACCCGCAGCAGATCGGCATTGGCGGGCTCCCGCGGGCTCAGCAGGCTGACGGTCGGCGGCGCGCTGCCGCCGGCATTGGCGACGCTGACGGTGGCACTGCTCTGCACCGTGTCGTAACCATCGCTGACGGTCACCACCAGCGTGTAGTTGCCGGGCTGACTGGGCGCATTGATGGTCGTGCTGCCGTCGGGGTCGAGCGGCAGCGGCTGGCCGTTCAAGGTCGCGCTGGCGGTGATCGCCGCCGCCGCGCCGCTGGTGCTGACGTCGATCGTGATCGGCGCCCCGGCCTGGGCCGGATTGGGGCTGACGGTCACCTGCGCCTGCAGCTGCACATCGGCCGCGACCACTTCGATGGTCCAGCTCTGTTCGACCCAGGCCAGCGCATCCTGCACGCGCACGCGCACCGGCACGCTGCCGGCGGCAGCGGGGGTCCAGGTGATGCGGCCGGCGCTGCTGATCTGCATGCCGGCGGGGGCCTGTTGCAGGCTGTAGCTCAGCGCATCGCCGTCGGCATCGGTGGCAACAAGCGCATAGCGGTACTCGCGTCCTGCCTTGCCCTGGGTGCCGGGCAGGCTGGTGATGACGGGGGCGGCATTGTTGCTGGGCTGAACGGTGACGCTGAAGTTCTGGCTGGCCCAGCCGCCACGGCCGTCATCGACGCGCAGCACAAAGGCTTGCGGCCCGAGCTGCTCGGCGCGCGGCGTCCAGTTCATGGCGCCGCTGCTCGCATTGATGCGCGCCCCGGCAGGCGCCGTGGTCAGCGAGAACTGCAGGCTGTCGCCATCAGGATCGGTGGCCGCGGGCTGGTAGGCATAGGTGGCTCCGACCCTGGCGGTGGCGGCCGGGCTGCCGCTCAGGTTCGGCGGCCGGTTGCCGGGCAGCACCTGCACCACCGGCAGCTGGATGCGCTGCACGCTGCTGCCGCCACGGCCATCACTGGCTTCCAGTTCAATGAACTGGGTGCCGATGTCCGCTGCTGCGGGCGTGTAGCGCAGCGCACGCAGGGCCGGGTCGAACTGCAGTGAGGATGGCGCGGCGTTGAGACGCAGCTGCACCGCGTCGCCGTCCGGATCGGACACCTGCACGGCGTAGGTCCAGAGCTCGCCGACATAGGCGATGCCCTGCGGCGCCGAGTCGAACACCGGAGCGCGATTGGGTGTGCTGATCACGCTGATCTGGAAGCTCTGGGTGGTGCTGGCGCCGCGCTCGTCGGTGACGCGGACTTCCACGCTGGCGGTGCCGGCTGCGCCCGGCGTCCAGCGCGCATAGCCCACGGTGGCATCGAAGCTCATGCCGGCCGGGCCGCTCAGCAGGGCATAGCTGAGCGCGTGACCCTCGGCATCCCGGGCCTCGATCAGGTAGGCCCAGGGCTCACCGAGGCTGGCCTGCAGGGCCGGGCTGGAGGTGATGACCGGGGCCGTGTTCGGCGCGGTCGCCGCAGCCACGAGCACGTTCCAGGTTTGAGATCCGCTGCGTCCCGTGAGGCTGCGAGCCGTGATCGTGAAGCGGAAGCTGCCGGTCTGGGTCCAACCCGGTCGCCATTCGATCTGGCCACTGATCGGATCGATCCGCGCGCCGGCAGGCGCTGTGCCAAGCGCGTAGACCAGACTGTCACCGATGTGATTGGAGGCCGCCTGCGCTCGGTAGCGGTAGGGCTCACCGGCGATACCTGCGGTTGGCGCGGCGCTGGTGAAACGCGGCGAATCTTGCGTCTCCAGCACGCCTGCAGCCCAGGCGCGCTGCGCCTCAAGACCGCCGTAGTCGACCACGGCGATTTCGAACACACGCGCCGAGGCGCGGTTGTTGCGGGTTTCGCATTCGAGTTCAGCGGAGTCGGTCGCGAGCTCAGCGAAGAACTCCTCGCGGCCCAGTGCGTCGAGGCTGATGTCATTGACGGTGATCGCCACATTGGCGCCCGGCGCAAGCGGACCCTGCTCGACTCGGCCCAGCAGCGCTCCGGGTGCGCTGGGGCTGCCGCGCCGGAACTCGACCGCAAAGCCGCGGCTGGTCAGCGTGCCGCGATTGGTGATGGTGCTGCGCAACTGCAGACCTGCGCCTTGCGGCACCGCCGACGGCGCCAGCAGATGCAGGTCGGACAGCAGGCCGGCATCGCCGGTCGTCGCCGCCGGTGCCAACAGCTGGATCGGCGCATGCGCGCGTCCGGCCAGTGCGGGCGGAATCGACAGCTGTGGGGTGACCCGATCCGCCGCCCAAGCCTGCTGATGGAAAACCTGCGCCTGCGTGCGCCAGCGGCCGCTGAGCGGGCGATAGCTGCGCAGGCCACCGGCACCGGCCGCCAGCAGGCGTGCATCACCGTCGCCGCGCACATCGAGCAGGCTCGGCACCAGGTGATAGCTGGCGGTGTCGGTCCAAGTGCTGTCGTTGGCGAGCACAGCGCCACTGGCCCCGCTGAGAACAACCAGGCCGGTGTCATTGAAGCCGAGGATTTCGAGCGCGCCATCACCATCGAAATCGCCGGCCACCGCCGCGCGGAAGGCGCGCTGCGTCCACGCCGTGCCGCCTGCGGTCCAGCGACGCTGGCCGTCCGCGCCATACAGCAGACCGTTCGAAGGCAGGAAGATCTCCTGCGCGCCGTCTCCATTGAAGTCCGCCACCACGGGAGTCGCAGCTTGTCCAGCATCGGCGCCATCGCGGCGCCAGACCTGGCTGCCGTCGGCGCGCAGCAGGGACAGACGCGCACCGGCATTGGTCTGCTCGCTGGCGACGATGCCCAGGCTGCCATCGGCCAAGGTGATCGGTGCGAACAGGCTGTACTGCACCGTGGTGTTGCCGCCGCTGGGCGTAGTCCAGAGCAGCTGTCCGCTGTGGCTGCGGGCCTGATGACGGTGCAGCACTTCCATCCGGCCGTCGCCATTCAGATCGATCGCCAGCGGCGTGCTCTGCGAAGAGGAGAACGCCGGGAACTGCCAGAGCAGGCGACCGTCGGCATCGAACACCGAAGGCCCAACCAGAATCTCGGCCTGACGATCGCCGTCCAGGTCGGCCAGGCTGATTGATACGTGGCGCAGCGAGCCCGCACCCACCGGCACTTCACTGACCCAACGCAGACCGCCCTCGCCATTCAGCGCGACCAGACGCGCCTGGCTGTCGACGAACAGGATGCTGACCTGATCGTCGCCCTTCAGATCGCCCATGGCCGGCGCGACGAACCAATCCGGTACCCGCGCGTTGTAGCTCCAGCGACGGCTCAGCGTTTCGTAGTCGAACGCATGGATGCGCGCAGTGGTGACCTCGGTGTCGCGCTGTGAGATCGCCACCACCGCTACGCCATCACGATGGTCCAGAACGCCGTTGCGATTGCGGTCGACCAACGGCCCTACGAGCGGCTGCGCGACGCTGGTGGCAAAACCGGCGGTCTGCAGCGGCACCAGCGACAGGCTGGCTGCCTGCGGATCGGCGGCCCGGCACTGGGCGTTGTACGCACTGATCTCCGCGCCGGGGCTGGCTGCCGCAACGGAAGCCGCGGGCCACTGCACGACACCTGTGCTCGCGTTGATGGCGGCGCCAGTGGGCAGGCTGAGGCCGCGCCAGGTGTGTGATTCGAGAATGTTCGGATCGGTGAGATTGAAGTCCAGACTGAAGCCCACGCCGATCTGCGTCACGGCGGGAGGCGTGCCGGTGATGACCGGTGCGACGTTCGGCACGTCGCCCTGCAGCATGTAGATCTGCAGGTCGTAGTTGTCGAACTGGTCGACCACAGCCAAGGAAACCTGTCGGCGCTGGCCGGCAAAGCCAAGCGGCACGGCCCATGTGACCTCACCGGTACCGGCGTTCACCGTGAGGCCCGGCGGCCCGGTGAGCACTTCAAACTGGAGGTCGGCGCGCGGATCTGCACTCACGGTGGCCTGATAGCGGTACGGCTGGCCCTGAATCGCGCGCACCGGTGGCGTCGAGGTCAGCCTTGGCGGCTGGTAGTCGCGGTCCACAGTCAGGGTAAACGTTTGGCGGGCCTGCGCCCCTGCAAGGTCGGTGACTCGCAGCTCGATCGGATGCTGGCCAACGCTCAGCTCGAGTTCGTTGTAGCGGAAGCGTCCACTGAACGGGTCCAGGCTCAAGCCGACCGGCGCCGTCACCAGCTCAAAGCGATGGCCATCGCCGAGGTCTGGATCGTCGACCACGACCTGGTAGTCGTAGGGGAAGCCCAAGGTCAGCCAGTTCGGCGGTGTGGACGTGATGGTCGGCGGCGCATTCACGTTATTGACGTTCAGCAGATAGCGCTGCTGATCCCGCAGGTTGAACGGGTCAGCGGCTTCAACAACGATCAAGCGCGCATCAGCAAACTGATTGTTGTCGACGCATTCCTGTTGCCCCGGCTGAAGGCGAATCTCCACCCGGACATCAGCGCTGAGGGCAGCGCTGGCGAGTTCGAGCGTGACCTGCTCGGTGACGCCCTGCGTCAGCGATGCAAGCGTACGCACGCCCAGCAGTCGCGGCGCGCCATCCAGCCCTTCGTAGAAGCGCACTTCGATGGGTTGGCGATAGTCAGCCAAGCCGCGATTGCGAACCTCGGCGCTGACGCGGGCAAGGCCTGCCGACTCGGTCAGCCGCAGCTGCCCCACGGTGAGATCGGCGGCGGGCTCCGGCGGCAGCTGGATGCCCTCGCCAAGGAAGTCGAGCGCGATCGGCAGGTAGGCCATCACCAGACTGGTGGTGGCGAAATGGGTGGAGAACAGCCCCGTCGTGGTGACCCAGGTGCCGTCTTCGCGCTGGTTGATCAGCAGATTTTCGATGGCTGCCCGCACCACCGGGTCGTCGATGGAAGGCTGCTTGGCATCCAAGGCAAAGCCAACCCACGCGGTGACAAGAGCATCGCCGCGCGGGCCAACTCCGGCACGCAGCCAACCCCCATCCTGCGCTTGTCGACTGCGCAGGCGCGCATCGACTGAATCAATCGCGGTGCGCACGCGCGCCTGCAACGCCGCGTCATCGATATGCGGCAGCACTTCCGCCAGGCCGAGCATGCGGAACGCGAGCAGAAGATTGTCGTTCTCCGTGGCGATGTTGCGCTGCAGGAAGAACTCGGCCATGGCCGGCATCGCAGCGTCGAAACTCTGCACAACCTGCTGTTCGGAGGGGCTCAACTGGGTCCTTTGCGCCGCATCGGCCAGGAAGCGATTGGCCGAGAGCGCCACCAGTGCGGACATCGAGTCCCAGTCGCTCAGCCAGCCGCTGCCATGGTCATGGGTCCAGTACACGCTACCTGTACCGGTCTGACGAACGCTCCACATGTAGTCGAGCGCACGCGCGCGCACCTGGAAGGTGCGTGCGCGGTCAGGCACGTAGCTCAAGGACCACAGAGCGAACGCCGTCTGGTTGCGCGAGTGCTCGGGGTGGGAGCGGCGGATCGATCCGTTTGCCTGTTGGCTGGCCAGAATTTCGGCCAACAGATACTCGGCCACTCGCTCATCCACCCGAGCCTTGCTGCGCGAGGCTTGCAGGCCGAGCACAGCCTGGGTCTGCACGTGACAACCCAGACAGGTGTTTCGTCGGTGCCAGCTTTCGGCCTCGGGTGCAACGAAGGTGCTACCGCTCTGGATCGCCGCGCGCGTGCGCCAGATGAGACGCTTCAGCGCTTCGTTCGGCTGCGGATTGACCGGCTGCTCGGCCTCGATGTAGCAGGCGGTGTGTGCGCTCTGCAGGGATTGCGGTGCGATGCCGCCCAGCGTCCCGCCGAGCAGACCGGAGTTGGCGCCGATTTGCAGGCCCGAGGGGCCGCGTTCGAGCCGGTAGCGCAGCACATCGCCATCCGGATCGATCGCATCCACGTCGTAGGCATAGGCACTGCCTTCATTCGCCGCGGTCACCGGCGTACTCACGATCCGCGGCGGTTCATTGCCGCCGACCACCTCGATGCGGACAGGTCCCGGCGCCGAATCCAGCTGGCCGTCGTTGGCGACGAAGTTGAAGCCATCAGCACCACGGAAGCCCGCCCGAGGCGTGTAGACCAGGGCCGCGCCGCTGCCACTGAGGCTGCCATTGGCAGGCGCCTGCACCACGCGGAAGCTGAGTGCATCGCCGTCGGGATCGGTGCCGCTCAGCGTGATCGGCAGGGCCACGCCTGCCGGCGTGCTGAGCTGCTGCGGCTGCGCGACCGGTGCATCGTTGACCGGGGTGATCACAATCCGGACACGCGCCGGCTCGGAAACCTCGATGCCGTCGGACACGCTGAACTGGAAGCTGTCCTCACCGCTGAAACCGGCGACCGGCACATAGGTCAGGTTTGGCGCTGTGCCTTCCAATCGGCCATGTGCCGGCTGGGTCAGTACGCCAAAGATCAGGCTCTGGCCGTCTTCATCGCTGCCCTGCAAGGTGACTGGAAGCGCGACATCCTCGGGCGTGGTCAGGCTCTGCGGCAGCGCTTCCGGCGCGGCGTTGTAGCAGTTCGCTTCGCCCTTGTACTCGAAGCTGAGCCAGCCGGTGCCGGTCAACAGGTAGTCGCGCAGCCGCACGCTGACGAAGCGCTGCACGCGATAGTCGAAGCTGCCGCCCTTGCCGCGATTGGTATCCCACACCGGCAGGATGATGTCGCGCGTTTTGAGTGCGTCCAGCGCGCTGCGCACCTCAGCCGAGTTCATTGAACCCGTTGCGCCTTGGGCGAAGTCGCGGATGTTCAGCACCTGATCGCCGGCGACATCCGGGTTGCGATAGCTGTAGCTGTCGCCGGGCGGCAGCAGGCTGTAGGCCAGGGTCGGCGCACTCTGGCTGCCGCCCCAGGTCAACCAGCTGAAATTGCCGGCGCCGGTGCCGCGTGGCAGCTGGCTGACCAATGCACCCGGCGAGAGCCCGACCAGCGCCGTACTCGGCAGCACAATGGGGTAAATCGGGCAGAAGCCCTGCACCACTCGCACGCTGTAGTTCTGCTGGCTGCTGGCACCCCGCGGGTCGGCCGCGCGCAGAGAAACCGGGTGAATTCCGATATCCGCCGCTGTGGGCGTCCAGCGCAGGCGGCCCGTGCCAGCATCGAAGGCCAGCGCAGCCGGTGCGGCCAGTCGGCTCAAGCTGACCGGATCGGCATCGGGGTCGACCGCGGTCGCTTGGTAGCGATAGCTGCGACCGACGCTCGCGAACAGGGGCGGCACCGAGGTGAACACCGGCGGGCGATTGGCGCAGCTCGCCTCGCGCAGGTAGGTGAACTCGATCCAGGGCGTGCCAGACAAATTGAAGTTGTTAAGCCGCACCCACACAAAGCGCGCGACCTGCACCTGGCGCTCGCCTGCGCTGTCGCGGCTCGCCGACCACACCGGCACGATGCCGTCCACATAGCGCAGTGCATCCAGCTTGGTCTGCACCAGCGGGTCATTCATGTTGCTGCCCAGCACCCGCGCCCAGTCGCCAGCGTCCAGCTTGCGGTCGGTGAGGTCGTCCGGGCTGATGTAGGTGTGGCTGTCACCCGGCGGGCGCAGTCCATACGCGAACAGCGTGGTATCGGTACTTCCGGTCCAGCTCAGCCAGTTGAAGTTCTCTGGCGCGCTGCCGCGCTGCAGCCGCGGCAGCGCTTGCCCGGGCTGCAGGCCCTTCAGCGCAGCGTTGGGCAGCGCGACCGGCAACAACGGGCACTCACTGACGACGGTGATCGGCTGCTCGTTCTTCGCCGGCTGCACGGCGACACTGAAACCTTGCGAGAGGGCCCTGAAGTTCGGCAGCTGACCACTCGGCGCGGGCGCATTGGACTCGGACGGCGCCGCGTGTGCGGGCGCGAGCAGCGCGCCTGAGGACATCAGGCCCACGCCCACGAGAAAGCCGCCCAGGACGCGCCTGGCGATCATCATGCAGTTCATTGAAACCCCATCTAGAGAGCTGGAAGTAGCCGCGACAGTTCGAGCGAACAGAGTGTTCTGAGCGCCTAAAATGTGGCCCGCATCATAGTTTCAATGTGCTGGATGTCAATCTCGTGACCCGAACGTAAGGGTGCGCGCGCAGAGCGCCAGGATTCCGATCGAGTGGGATTTCCGGTGCACCAGTCTCAACGCGGCCGAAGCAGCCTCGGGCTGAACGCTCCTTGGCCGGCGATCTTGCTCCTGTTTCCCCAGGCCAACCGCACGATCCCGCTGTTCTCAGCCACGTGGCCCGCCAGCACCTACTGGGTCGCGGCAGTGTTCGGCAGCGGCGCTGCTCACCGCTTGGCGGTCGGTGGATACAAACTCCCCGCCAAGGCCTCCTCGTCGAGGTCGACCGGCCAGCTCAGGCCAGAGAGGTAACAAAGCGCCGCAGGCAGTCCTGCACGGTGGCGAGCATGACGCATGCCGCGCGGGCAATCGCCCGGCCGCTGGCGCCGTGTTCAAAGTGAAGCCTGAGAATCTCAAGAATCCTGTGCATGGGTAACCTCGCCTGATCCACCGTCGAGCTCCGCTGTAACTGGGAGGGGGCCGACGGTAGCGGGTTACCCGCCTACACCCCAACCGGCATGCCGTGGAATACGCAGCTGGCGCAAAACGGGCGCTGAGCGTAAAGCGCGCAGGGCGACGGCGCACAAGCCCAGCGCTGGAACTCGGTCGCAGAAACAGCAAAGCCCGCCGGGTGGCGGGCTTTGCTGTGGGTGGCCGAGAGCGGCTCAACTGCGGGGTGACTTCCAGCACCGGGTGCTACGAAGATAGACCTGACCCCGTCACTCGCAATCCTGCTGGAAACGGGCGAGATCTCACGCTTCGAGAGCGTCGGCGACTACGCCTCATACTGCCGCATGGTCGAGAGCACGCGGCTCTCCAACGGCAAGAAGAAGGGCAGCGGCAACGCCAAGTGCGGCAACCGCTACCTGAGCTGGGCGTGGATCGAAGCCGCGAACTTCGCGATCCGTTTCAGCGTAAGCGTCCGCCCACCTCACCTACCTTCCTGACCTGATTCTCCCGACCGTCTCCGGTTTCCCCAACGGAGGATCGGTCGATGGCCTGTTCGGAGGTGCGGCGGTGGCGTGCGCATGTGCGCTCGC
>NZ_JBILJQ010000125.1:0-7850 GCF_044377145.1 Aquimonas sp. | reverse complement strand
GTCATCGCCGACCGGACAGCCGAACTCGTCGAACTGCGAACAACGCTATCGCGCCGCACCGCGGCGCCCCCGAGCCGGCGCGCGGGACGGACCGCGCGCGAAGGCTCGGGAGGGCTGAGACTCCGATACCCGATATGTCATCCAAAACCCATACCAAACGGAAGAGGGGGCCCTTCGTGCCCGATAAACTGCCCCAGCCCCGGAAAAGCGGACATCTATCCATGCGTCAGTTTCGCGGATTCACCTTGATCGAAACCATCATCGTCGTCGCGCTCATCGCTGGAGCGATGACGGTCGCCTTGACAATTTGGACACAGCGCGCACGTGAGCAAACGGCTGATAGCTTCGTGGCCCAGGCGGCGACGGAGATGGCCATGCTGGCACGGGCGACGACGAGCTACTTCACAACCGAGAGAGTGGCCACGTTGACCGACAACGTCACGGCCGAGCTTCCGATCGGGACGCTGGTGACCGCGGGACTGCTTCCGGCAAATTTTGCCATGCGCGGCGGAGTGATTGGGACGAGCGTTTTCGGTCAGCAGTATCAGATTCGATACAGGCGGCTTCCCGGCGGCTCCGGGCGGGCGCCGACCGCGGCCTTCGTCGTGGCCGAGCTGGGTGTGCCTCAGGTGGCCAACATCACACGCACAGCCACGCCAAACACCGAACAGGGCATCCTGACGCTGAAAACACGCATCGCCGGCCGCGTTGCGGAGGTGCACAATTTTCCCAGCGGTACAGTGCCACGCGACAGTCGAGTGGCCCAGGGCGGATTCCGCGGCTTCACACTTGACCTTTCGGCGTACCTTACAACGAGACCTACCCAGGCTATCGCAGTGGTACTTGGGAACTTTGCAGAACTGGGCGGTTCCATTATCCCGCCCGGAACACCGGAAAATCCAATCGAGAACGCCATCTGCAGCGTGTTGGATCCTTTCGATCCGTCGAGGCGCCTTCCGGCTGGAAGCCCAATGTTCCCCTATCCGTGTGGCACAATTGAGATCAACGGTCAGCCCGTGCAAGCCTACTGCGACGCCAATATTGCGACTCAATACATGGACCCCCCGTTGCCTGATCGGGTCACATTGGTTCGGCCCATTGGACTGTGTGGCGTGGGCGGTGAAACTGGCCCTAACAGTTCTTTTGTCCTGCCTGGAGGTGTGGTCGTTGGTGTCCAGTTGCAGCGAAGCCCGCCCGTTGTTACGAATGTTCCGGACCAACTGTGTCCGTCAGGCGTACGCTTCCAGGGAGGTGTTACGTCACGCGTAACCACCTCTAACATTGTCGTCGCAAACGGAATACCGATCGCGTCCGTTGTATGCGGTACAACCGGTACCGCCTTTGTGCCAGAGCGCTGCGCGATCGAAGAGATGCTTGACGTTGCGGAAAGAGACCGCCGAAGATACCTGCAAAGTGTCGATGTGAATCCACAGCCTTCGGTCAGGAATATATGGATTCAAGGCCCCGATGGCATGTTTGATCAGGGCATCAGGACGTATCCACGTCTCATGCCTGCACCCGGGAACAGGAATTCGATGGCCGGATACGAGTTGGTGTGCAGGCGCTGAATAAGGTCCGATTGAATATTCGAGAGCAGGTCTATCCCCAGGTACTCAAGGAGTGACAATGAATTTAGGTCAGAAGTTGGTGGCGGTGGTAATGCTGGCAGTCATGTCGGCGAACGCATCGGCTCAGATTGCAAATCTTTTCGAGCCGCAGAGTGCACTCCCGCGATCCGATTGGCCATCGGAGCCGCGGCTCGCGCCTCAAGGGGCGTGGTTCGCCCCAGAAAGTGCGGGCTCAGGGTTCTACATTGCGGGAATCAAATCGGGGGGCGCTAAATTCTGGAGCTTGGCACTGTTCAGTCATAACGCCACAGGAACACCTGTTTGGTCGGTAGCAAATGCCCCAGCTGTTGAATGGGTGCCATCAGATTCGGATCTGTTGAACAATGTCAGACCTGTGACCGCACGTTTCGATTTGTTACAGACATCCAACGGCTCATGCCTGGGCTGTCCATACCAGGCACCCACTTATCAGCCGTCCATTTTCGGACGATTGGACCTTCATTGGATAACACCATCCAAGGCCGTTACGCGTCTGAACGGCGTGCAAGTGCAAGTGTCTATGCCCGGCGAGATTGCTGCAGCGGGCGGAATTCGCGAGGTTCTGTCTCGATTTGATTCTGTGAGCGATGATTATCGAAAGAATGGACAAGAGCTTGTGGTTCGCGCTCAGCTGATTGGAAGCTGGCTCAGGGTGAGCGCGCCTCCAGAGGGAATTCAGACCTGGACGGCCGCGCCCCAAGTGAATCCTGCAGTACGAATCCCAAGATCAAACGATACGTGGTATCGATTTGATCCCCTAGATTTCTATGACCGATCTACAGGGACTCGTATACGGATCCGACCGGACCTGCTGCCGACAATCCCTGCTAGATGGATGTACGTGCCCGCGTCTGATTCTGAGGAGTTTGCTGACGCATACATCATTGAGGACATGCGCCTCATCAACACAACAATTGAAAATGGCGTCAAAACTGCGCGGATACTCGGCGCTAACAGGCTTGGGCGTGTATTCGTTGAAAGCGACGAATCTGCTGCGGTAGTGAGCGCCCCCGCGGGAGCGTTTCTGCGGATTGATCAAGCATATCGCGTGTTGCGCTTCCGCTAGTCCCGGAATTGGTTTCTGCCAAGGATAGTTCTTACGGATGAGTAGCGGGAGAAGGTCGCGCAATGCGAGATGCGCAATCCATCTCTGGCTTTGGCCGGAGGCTCCCGCGTGATCGAATGAAAGCTATTATCCGTCAGGAGCGACAATGAATCTTGGTCAGAAGTTGGTGGCGGTGGTAATGCTGGCAGTCATGTCGGCGAACGCATCGGCTCAGATTGCAAATCTTTTCGAGCCGCAGAGTGCACTCCCGCGATCCGATTGGCCATCGGAGCCGCGGCTCGCGCCTCAAGGGGCGTGGTTCGCCCCAGAAAGTGCGGGCTCAGGGTTCTACATTGCGGAAATCAGATCGGGGGGCGCTAAATTCTGGAGCTTGGCACTGTTCAGTCATAACGCCACAGGGACACCTGTCTGGTCTGTAGCAAATGCCCCAGCTGTTGAATGGGTGCCATCAGATTCGGATCTGCTGAACAATGTCAGACCCGTGACCGCACGTTTCGATTTGTTACAGACATCCAACGGCTCATGCCTGGGCTGTCCATACCAGGCACCCACTTATCAGCCGTCCATTTTCGGACGATTGGACCTTCATTGGATAACACCATCCAAAGCCGTCACACGGCTGAACGGCGTGCAAGTGCAAGTGTCTATGCCCGGCGGGATTGCTGCAGCCGGCGGAATTCGAGAGGTTCTGTCTCGATTTGATTCCGTAAGCGTCGACTATCGAATGAATGGACAAACACTCTCGGCTCGAACTCCGCTCATTGGTGCCTGGGTCCGGGTGAGTGCGCCCCCTGAGGGGATTCAGACTTGGACGGCCGCGCCCCAGGTTAACCCCGCAGTACGAATCCCAAGGGAAAACGATACGTGGTATCGATTTGATCCCTTAGATTTCTATGACCGATTTACAGGGACTCGTGTACGAATCCGACCAGACCAGCTGCCGACTATTCCGGCTAGATGGATGTACGTGCCCGCGTCTGACTCTGACGAGTTTGCTGACGCATACATCATTGAGGATATGCGCCTCATCAACACAACAATCGAAAATGGCGTCAAAACTGCGCGAATTCTCGGCGCTACCAGGCTTGGGCGGGTATTCGTTGAAAGCGACGAATCCGCTGCGGTAGTGAGCGCCCCCGCGGGAGCGTTTCTGCGGATTGATCAAGCATATAGCGTGTTGCGCTTCCGCTAATCGTTGAGTATCCGGCTCAGTCATCTCAGACCGGAGTCCATCCCGATCTGAGATGACTGCAGTGTTCAACCAGCCCGCCGAGCTTGTCGAGTCGGCAAACGTTACGAGGGAATGGCCCGATTGCGTGTCGGGCCGGGACAGGCACCCGGGGATGCTCCACCAGTCCCCGGCTCTGCGGCGGGAAAACGGCTCTCACGCATCGGGAGCCGGGCGTTAAACAGGACGGAGCCGGAGTTCCGGACAGTGCGCCCCGCAGCAAACCCCTCGATAACCGGGCGAGGTGGCATCACGGCGGGCAACCGCCAGTCCGGGGCGTAAGCCCCACGCAACACGAGGTTTCCCTGATGCGAGTGTGTGTACTCAGCAGTACCGGGTTTCCGCTGATGCCGTGCCATCCGGCGCGCGCACGTCAACTGCTCGCCGCCGGTCGGGCCACCGTCCTGCGCCGAACGCCCTTCACTGTGCAACTGCTTGATCGGAACGGCGGCGCCGTGCAGCCGATCGAGCTCAAGATCGATCCCGGCAGCAAGACCACCGGGATGGCCCTCGTTGTCGAGGGTGCAAGGCGCGGGCGGTATGTCGTCGCGGCCCTGGAGCTTCACCACCGCGGCTCGGCAATTCGCAAGGCGCTGCTGCAGCGCCGGCAGCTGCGCCGTGGCCGGCGCAGCCGGCACTGCCGCTACCGCGCGCCGCGGTTCCTCAATCGCACGCGCCCCGAGGGCTGGCTGGCCCCGAGCCTCCAGCACCGTGTGGACTCGACGATGGGCTGGGTGACCCGGCTGCGCCGCGTGCTGCCGATCTCGGCCCTCGTCGTCGAGCGGGTGCGCTTCGACCTGCAGGCGCTTGAGAATCCCGAGATTGCCGGCGTCGAGTACCAGCAGGGCACGCTCGCCGGCTACGAAGTGCGCGAGTACCTGCTCGAGAAGTGGAACCGCACCTGCGCCTACTGCAATGCGAAGAACCTACCGCTGCAGATTGAGCACATCGTTCCGCGGGCGGCAGGCGGCTCGAATCGGGTGAGCAACCTCACGCTGGCCTGCGAGCGCTGCAACACGGCCAAGGGTATGCAGCGCGTCGAGGACTTCCTCAAGCCCAAGCCGGAGCGGTTGCGGCGGATTCTGGCTCAGGCCAGGGCCCCGCTGCGCGACGCCGCGGCGGTCAACAGCACCCGCAGGG
The DNA here is from genome assembly GCF_044377145.1 of Aquimonas sp. Classification (NCBI taxonomy): domain Bacteria; kingdom Pseudomonadati; phylum Pseudomonadota; class Gammaproteobacteria; order Lysobacterales; family Lysobacteraceae; genus Aquimonas; species Aquimonas sp. Next base: position 2,809 of record NZ_JBILJQ010000125.1, on the reverse strand, counting down.
CGCTGTGGCAGGCCCTGCGCGACACGGGCTTGCCGGTGACGGCCAGCTCCGGTGGCCGCACCAAGTACAACCGCTGCCTCCAGCGCTATCCGAAAGCCCACTGGATCGACGCGGCCTGCACCGGCCCCAGCGGCGGGCAGGTCGATCTGCGGAGCGTCCACGAGGTGCTGAGCCTGACCGCGAAGGGCCGCGGGGATCGCCAGATGTGCCGACCGGACACGTATGGGTTTCCGCGCACTGCGGCGAAGGCGGCCAAGCGGGTATTCGGGTTCCAGAGCGGTGACCTGGTGCGCCTGGTCCAGCCGAGGGGCAAGCACCGCGGCACGTGGATCGGCCCGGTTGCTGTGCGTGCCGACGGGCGCTTCGACATCGCGACGCACGCGGGCAAGATCACTGCGCCCCACACTCGGTTCCAGCGCCTGGCGCGGTTCGATGGCTACACGTACGCCCGGCGGGCGGCATGAGCACGACGCCGGATACGGCATTCACCCAGCCGCAGGACGCCCACCTCGCTGGCCGGGATCGCAGGGATGGCTGCCCGGCCGTCGCTGCCGCGACATGCTCCGACATGGCTCAAGCCGGCGGGGTCGTCGCCGTCCGTGGCTCCTTCGCGGCCGCTCGGCGGCGAGCTTGTCGACCTTGGGCGCACAAAAGACAACGCCCGCTTGCGCGGGCGTTGTCTTCATGTGTCTGTGGGGGGAGGCCGAAGCCCGCGTGTCCCACAGCGAACTAGAACAGGATAAGTGCCCCAACAACGGGCGTCAAAGCGAAAGCCCCGCTTTCGCGGGGCTCCGTAGTCTGGTCTCTGTTGCCTCCGCGCCTGACGGAACCACCTGGGCAGAGCGCGCCGGCCTTGCGGCCGCCAGCTTTAGCGCTGCCTAAGTGTGCCGCCGATCGTCCAGCGCAGTCCAGCGGCCAAGCGAAGTTTGGGTGTCCTGCAGCGCCTCCGGCACTGACCTGATGAAATTCGCGTCAACAGGGTACCGCGGCATGTTGCCCAGCCAGCTCCACACCAAGCGGGCCTGTGTCATGTCCTTCGTTGCTTTCAAGGGGTCTCGGCCCGGCTTCGTTGACAGCCAAGCCTTGTGCAAAGCGAAGAACCGCGGATCCGGCACGACGATGCCACATGGGGTCCGGTCGAGCGAGCAGATCACCTGCCTCAGCGGCTCACCCAGCAACAGCCACTCCTGCTCAACAAGACCGCTCACGGGCCGGAAGGGCTCTGATCCCAGGCTGTTGAGCACTGACGGCGCGGCCAACAACTCAAGCTCGCGCGAGCCACGACCAATCGCCTGAAACGGTCGCTCCGCATTGACCCGGAACGTTGGGTCGAACTCGCGAATTACCGGCCACAGCATCGGGGTATCGCCAGCATCCTCCCCACGCCAGGCGAGATCAGTGTCCCGCGTGGCATGGATCCTGGTTGCCATGCGCTCCTGCGCCTCGATCTGGTAGGCCGGCATCGCGTTGGTGCCTACTACGAGCACCGCCCGACCCATCATGCCCTCACGGTCCAGATGCTGGAACAGTTTCGCGGCCCACGAATCTGAAACCGGCAGGCCCACCGCGGTGTACACGGCGGCGGCGCGCTTCATGTCCGGTTCGGTCGCCGCCAACTGGGCCTTGGTCTCAAGCTTCCCGTTCCGGAAGGTCTCGTAGGCCAGCTCTGTATCTGGAGACCTCGGACCCAGCGATCGGCCGACGCCGGCGTCCCCGTGCACGTGATAGAGATAGTCCCGACCGGAGATGGTCTTCCAAGACATCCGCCCAGCGTGCCGATCCGACACTCGCCACAGGCTCAGGGTGGCGTCGTACGCATCACGGAGATCGATCAACGCTCGGAGTTGGGTGTCGTCAAACCGCGCCATGTCTAGGTTTAACCCGTAAATACACAAGGTGGCTACTTTACGGGTTAAAGCGCACCGAAGGAGCCACGGACTGCGACGCCCCCGCCGGCTTCAGCCCAATCGCAGCGTGTTCACCACCGGCCGTGCAGCCACTCCGGCGATCACGGACAGCGATGTGGGCGGCCGGCGGCTGCAGGAGCTCTTTCTCTGCCCGTGCGACTCAGCGCGCGCAATGAAGGAGCCATGGACGGCGACGACCCCGCCGGCTTGAGCCGAATCGGAGCGTGTCGGTGGGCCGACGGCCGAGCAGCCATCCCGGCGATCACGGCCAGCGAGGCGGGCGATCGGCGGCTATAGGTGCTCTGTCTCAGCCCGTGCGACGCGGCGCGCCCAATTTGACAACCCGCATCGTCGTGCTGAGCTGTTGGCATGTCCGAAGACGCACCCCCGACTACCTTGGAGCGCGCCTACCGCGTGCGGCTTTCGCCGACCACGGACCAGGCGCGCACGCTGCGCCGCCTGTTCGGAGCCCGGCGCTTCGTCTGGAACTGGGCGCTGAAGCTCGACCGCATGCTGCGGGCTTCGGGGCAGCGCAGCGGCGTCACCGCCTGGTCGGCGGCACTCACGGCGCTGAAGCGTGAGCCAGACACTGCCTGGCTCGCCGATCTGCCGCGAGAGCCGTTCAATCAGACGCTGCGCGACTTCGACCGGGCGAAGAAGAACTTCTTCGCCGGCCGCGCGCGGCCGCCGCGGCGCAAGCGCTTCGGCACAGTCAACAGCGCCCGCTTCACGCTCGATCAGCGGCGTCAGCAGGTGACGCTGGGAGAGCGCCACGCCGAGGTGCAGATCGACGGCCTGGGCCGCGTGCGCTTTCGGCGCACCGAAGCGATGGACGGCCGATTGCGCTCGGTGACGGTGCGGCAGGACAGCGCCGGCCGCTGGTTCGCGACCTTTACCGCGGA
>NZ_JBILJQ010000124.1:0-7927 GCF_044377145.1 Aquimonas sp. | reverse complement strand
GTCGCCTGTCCGATACAGCCGCCCGCCGCTGTGGCCGAAACAGTCCTCGACGAAGCGCTCCGCACTCAGATCGGGCCGGTTCAGATAGCCGCGCGCCACACCGGCGCCGCCGATGTACAGCTCGCCAATCGCACCGGTCGGTACGAGTTGGCGGTCGGCGTCGACGACGTACACCTCGGTGCCGGCGATCGGCGTGCCGATCGGAACGACATCGGCCGATCGGTCGACCGCATGCAGACACGACCAGATCGTCGTTTCGGTCGGCCCATACATGTTCCACAACAGACCGCCCATGCCGCGCAAGCGTGCAGCCATCGCCGCGCCGAGCGCCTCGCCGCCGCACAACGCTTTGAACCCCGCGGCGAAGCGGCGCTCGCCAGCCGCTTCGATCAGCAACTTCCAGGTAGCGGGCGTTGCCTGCATCACCGTTGGATTGCACTGATCCAGCAGCTGCCAAAGTGCCTGTCCGTCGCGCGCGATGTCGTCGGGACAGATCACCATGCGACCACCACTGACCAGCGGCAGGAACAGCTCGAGCCCGGCGATATCGAAGCTGATCGGAGTGACCGCGAGCAGCGCGTCATCAGCGCCGAAGCCCGGCCGCTGCTGCATCGACAGCAGGAAATTGGTCAGCGCACGATGTTCGATCTGCACGCCTTTCGGCCGGCCTGTCGAACCGGACGTATACAGCACATAAGCCAGCGCATTCGGGTCGTCGCGGATCTGCGGCGCTGTCGTCGCCGCGGCGGCGAGCAGAAGGCGCTCGGCATCGCCGTCGATCATGAAGCACTTTTCGGCCGGCACATTCAGGCGTTCGGCCAGCGCGCTCGTCGTGACGACACATCCCGCTGCCGAATCATCGAGCATGTGCTCGACGCGCGCCTGCGGATAGCCGGGATCGACCGGAACATAGGCCGCGCCGGTCTTCAACACCGCCAGTAACGCAATCGGAAGTTCGAGGCTGCGCCCGATGCAGACGGCAACTCGGTTGCCGGAACCGATCCCGCGCACGCTCAACACGTGGGCAAGTCGATTGGAGTGCTGATCGAGCGCTGCGTAGCAGAGCGTCTCGTGTCGATACTGCACGGCGATGCACGCAGGCTGCTGCATCGCCATTCGTTCGACCAGGCGATGCACCGCCGGCCCGCTCGCCTCCGGCCCACCCTGGCCCAGCTGCAACAAACTGTTGAGGCGCGTACTACTCAGCAACGGCAACTCGATTGCGCGCGCCTGCGGCTGCGCGAGTGCCGCACGCAACAACGTCGAGTAGGCGTCGGCAAACGACTCGATCGTGCCGTGGTCGAACAGGTCGGTCTTGTACGCCCAGATCAGCGCGAATCCCGATGCCGACTCCACGATCCCCAACTCGAGGTCGTAACGCACGGATTGGCTGGCCTGACGCAAGCCGTCGTCGTCGCTGCCGCTACGGCGATCGGCGTGTTCGGTGTTGTTCAGTGAAAAGAGAATCTGGAACAGCGGATGGAGGCCGAGCTCGCGCGGTGGATGCAGTTCATCGACCAGCATCTCGAACGGCACGTGCTGATGCGCTTGTGCATCCAGTACGGCCTGTTTGTTGGCCGCCAACAACTCGGCAAAGCTCATCTCGCGTGCAACGCGGCTGCGCAATGGCAACGTATTGACGAACAGACCGATCAACGGCTCGAGATCGGCATGAACGCGGCTGGCGAAGGGCGTACCGACGACGACGTCGTCGCGACCCGACAGGCGCGCCAGCAGCAGCGCGAACACCGTATGCAAGAGCATGAACGGCGTAACGTCATGGCGCCGGCAGGCCGCACGCAGCCGCTCGCTCGACTCGCCGTCGATTCGCAGCTTGACGGCATCGCCGCGATAGCGTGGTGCGGCCCTCCGTGGATGATCGAGCGGAAGACCATGGACCAGCGGCAATCCGGCAAGCTGCTGACGCCAGTAACCGAGCTGCTGCTCTAGAACCTCACCATGGAGCCATTCGCGCTGCCACAGTGCGTAATCGCCGTACTGCAGCGGCAGTGCCTGCAACTTCGCGCGCGGTCGATCCGGGGCTCCATACAGCGCCAGCAGTTCGCGCAACAGCACTCCGAGCGACCAGCCGTCGGCGACGATGTGATGCAGATTCAACGTGACGATCTGATCCTCATCGGCCAGTCGGATCAGTTGCACACGCAGCAGCGGTCCGCGGCGCAGATCGAAGGGCGTCCGGGCATCATCGGCGACCAGCCGCCGCGCCTTGGTCAAGCGTTCGTCGTGATCGAAGGCACGCAATTCGAACGTCTGCAGCGGAAGATCGCTCGACGGCAACACCACCATCCGAACATCGCCGTCCGCCTCGACGAACACGGCGCGGAGCACGCTGTGGCGCTCGAGCACCGTAGCGAGCGCCGCGCGAAAGTCTTCTTCGCGAAACTGCCCTGGAATACGCACGGCGCCCGGCAGATTGTACTGACTTCCACCTTCCAGCTCTTGCACAAACCACAGCCGCTGCTGCGCGAACGACAGCGGCATTGGTCGGTTACGCCAATCATGCGCCGTGATCGGCGGCATTCGGCTGCGCTCGGCCGCGGCGATGTGGCGCCGCAGCTCTTCCTTGTGCATGACGACCAGTTCGCGCAACGCCGGGTCGCTGGTCTTTGGCAACGCGCAGACGAGCTTGCCGTCACGCAGGCTGATGGTCGCGCCCGCCGACCGCAATTGCAGCAAGATCGCTTCCGTATTCACAGTTCGATCACGTCCATGTCGTTTTGGGTGGCGGAAATCGAACTCCCGCTGTCGATAAGCCATCGACGGGTGTCAACCAGTTCTGCCTGTTCGGCGATGGTCTGCCGCTCGAACAGCTCGCGCAGGCTTATCTCGACGCCGAGTGCCCTGTTGAGATGCGAGGCCAGCGAGGTCGCGAGCAGCGAATGGCCGCCGACGTCGAAGAAGTTGTCGTGGCGTCCAATCGACGTCCGGCCAAGCACCTCGCACCAGACCGCGGCAACCGCACGCTCGGTTTCGCCACTCGGCTCGACGAAGGACGCGCGGTCGTCGACCTCGACGTCCGGAAGTGCAGCCCGATCAACCTTGCCGTTGCGCGTCAACGGCATTGCGTCGAGCATCAGGAAGGAACTCGGCACCATGTACTCCGGCAGCACGCTGCGCAGCGCGCGGCGATAGGCTTCCGGCGCCGCATCACGCTCCATCGAGCCATCTGACACAACATAGGCAACGACATAGACGCCGCGCTGCGGGTGTCGACGAGCAACGACCGCGCACTCAGCTACGCCATCACACTCACCAAGGCGGGCTTCGATCTCAACGAGTTCGACGCGATAGCCGCGGATCTTGATCTGATCGTCACGGCGCCCTACGTGACGGATCGATCCATCCGCCAGGGAACGCGCCAAGTCGCCGGTCCGGTACAGATGCTGTCCACCATCCTGCTTGAAGGGACTAACGACAAAGCGCTCGGCGTCCAGATCCGGTCGATGCAGATATCCGAGCGCATTGCAGGGACCGCCGACGTAGATCTCGCCGACGACGCCAACCGGCACCGGCTGCAAACCATGGTCGAGCAGGTAGACGTTGCAGTTCGGCAGTGGCCGGCCGATCGGCGGCAGATCGTCCCAGCTGCGATAGTCGAGCTCGCTCGAATGCGCCGTCACGACGTGGGTTTCAGTCGGTCCGTAGTGATTTACCAGCTGACAATCGGGCATCGCCGTCAGCCATTGTCGGAGCTCTGCGGTCATTCGCAGCGCCTCGCCCGCGGTCACCAGCAAGCGCAGGCTCGGCGTGCCCGTGGGATCGCGGCAGACCTCCGCGGCCAGAGCCTGCAGCACGGCAAACGGCATGAATGCGCGCTCGATTCCGTCGTCGCGCAAACGCCGCGCGAGCAGGCGAAGATCGGCACGCTCCGATTCGTCGATCAAACGCAGCTCACCGCCGGTCGACAGCGTCGTCAGAATCTCTTGCAGCGCGACGTCGAAGCCGATCGAAGTGAATTGCAACGTCTTCAACGGCTCGCGCATACGCGGGAGGTCGACCGCTTGCGCAACGAGCAGGTTCGCCAGTGCACGATGCGGCATCGCAACGCCTTTTGGCTGGCCGGTCGTACCCGAGGTGTACAGGCAATAGGCCAGATCGTTCGCCGCATTGATCGCGGCGGGCGGCGTCGCCGTCAGGGTCTCGAGCTCGCTACGCAAGCTCGAGTCGTCGAGATGGATTACCGTATCGACCCGGAAGTCGTCGACTGCCGCGGCATGGCTAGCGCGGTCGGTCAATAACACCCGAACCTCCGCCTGCTCCAACATGAAGCGCTGCCGCGCCGGCGGATAGGCAGGATCGATCGGCAGCACGGCGGCACCGGATTTCCACACCGCAAGAATTGCAATGATCAGTTCCGGCGAGCGCTGTGCTCGGATCGCGACAAGGTCGTTTCGCTGCGCACCGATTGCCTGCAGCTTGTGCGCAAGTCGGTTGGCGGCGCGCTCGAGCTCGCCGTAGCTCAGCGTCCGATCGGTCATCGACAGCGCGACGGCTTGCGGCGTCCGCGCCGCCTGCCGCTCGAATGCACGTTGGGCGATCGGCTCTGCCACGTCGACTTGCTCGCCGTGAGCGAGTTGGAGCATCCGTTGCCTTGCATCTGCATCGAGCAGCGGCAGGCTTGCCATCGACGTCTCCGGCGCGTCCACGACCGCACGCAGCAGCACCTCGAACGCCGTCGCCATCCGCTCGATCGTTGCGGCATCGAACAGCGCGATGCAGTACTCCCATTTGAGCGCCAACCCGCCAGGATGCTCGCTGACGAACAGCGACAGGTCGAACTTGGCCGTCTCGTTCGCCCGGGGTTCCGACTGCAGCTCGATGCCGTCGAGTGCGAGCCGAATGCCGTCGTTGTTCTGCAGTGCGAACAGCACCTGGAATATCGGGCTGTGGTTCAGCGAACGCGCCGGACGCAGCTCCTCGACCAGCATTTCGAACGGCACATGCTGGTGCGTGTACGCGTCGAGGATCGTTTCACGATTTCTGCGCAGCTGATCGATGAAGGCATGCTCGGGTTCGACCCGAGTCCGCAGTGCCAACGAATTGACGAAGAACCCGATCAACGGTTCGACGTCGGCGTGCGTACGTCCAGCAATCGGAGTACCGACGACAATGTCGCGCTCGTCGCTGTAGCGCGACAGCAGCACCGCGAATGCGGTCTGTAGCAACATGAACAGCGTTACGTCTTGCTGTCGGCACAGCGCCGTGATCCGCACGGCGAGATCACGATCGAGCGCGCGCTTCAGCGTCTGGCCGCGAAAGCTCTGCATCGCGCTGCGGGGGCGGTCGAGCGGCAGACTATGGACAGTCGGCACACCATGCAGCTGTCGACGCCAATAGTCGAGCTGGCCTTGCAGCACCTCGCCTTGCAGCCAGCGTCGCTGCCAGCTCGCGTAGTCGGCGTACTGCACGGGCAGCGCCGCCAAGTCACCCGGTTCGCCGCGGCGCGCCGCGTTGTACAGACTGGCGAACTCGCTCGTAAGGATCCCGAGCGACCAACCGTCCGATGCGATGTGGTGCATCGTGAGCACAAGCACATGCTCCCGCACGCCGAGCCGCAGCACCAACATTCGCATCATCGGGTCACGGCCCAGGTCGAACTCGCGGGCACACTCCTCGATGACGTAGTGACGAATCTTGTCCGGCTGTACTCCGGCGCTCCAATCATTCAGATCGATCAATCGGAACGGCAGTTTGAACGTGCGGTTGACCTGCACACGCGGCTCACCATCGACCAGCGTGAATACGCTACGCAGCACCGAGTGGCGCTCGATGATCTGCCGCAACGCGACCTGCACCGCATCAATGTCGAGTTCGCCCCGCAGTCGGAACGCCGCCGGCATGTTGTACTGCGCGCTGCCGCCCTCGAGCTGGTCGATGAACCAAAGCCGTTGCTGCGCGTAGGACACTCGCTGCAGTCCACTCGCGTCGACGCGTTCGATCGCTGGCAGCGTCAGCTCGGGAGTGCCGCTCGCGCGCCGAATCTGCATCGCCATCTGATGGATCGTCGGACACTCGAAAACAGTCCGCACCGCCAGTTCCACGCCCATCTGCGCGCGAACGGCGCTGACCAGTCGTGTCGCGATCAGCGAATGGCCTCCGATGTCGAAAAAGTTCGAGTCGACGCCGATCGCTTCGATGCCGAGCACCGTCTGCCAGATCGTCTGCAGTTGCGCTTCGAGCGCGTCGGCCGCCTCGACGTACTCTGCCGAGCTGCTGCCGAACCACTCGGGCAAGCCAGACCGATCCAGCTTGCCGTTTTCGCTCAACGGCAGCCGCTCGATCAACATGTAGGCGCTCGGCAGCATGAAGGTCGGCAGGTGCTCACCGAGATGACGCTGCAGCGTCGGCACCAACGTCGTTACGGTCGTCTTCAGCTGAGGTGCATTGGTCTCGCTGCGGCTCGGATAGACGTGCCGGGCCTGAAGCAGCGGCGTTTCCCCATCGCTGAACAGCAGATCGAGCTTGTCCGGCTCACGCTGCGACCACGTCGCCCAGACGCGAAAGCCATGCGCCGAAGCCAGCGATTCGATCTTCTGCATGCCGTGCCAGCTAGAGTCTGATGCTGGAAGATTCAATGCAGACAACTCGGTGTCGCGCGGCGCGGCGGCGATGGCCCGCTGCAGTTCGATGTCGCGAACGATGCGACCGTTGGGCATTCCCGACACGCCGAAGCACCTGTGACGCCGCGCCGCGAGCATCGTCTCGACGCTGTGTTCGTCAACCCACTCGGACCATGCGTCGACGCGCGGCGCCGTCTTTGCGCTGGACTTGTGCAGCACGACCTCGTAGCGATACTTCGCCATTTCGTTCATCGCCGTGCCGCGCTTGACGACTATATCGACCCGACCGATATCGGCGCGCTGGCGCGACAGACCGACGAAGAAGCCGGGGCTGAACATCAGCTCCTCTTCGTTCTGCGCGGCCAAGCGCGCGGTTCTGAGCACCTGCCCGACCGTCGCGTCGCTACCGGCCTGATGTGCGGCCAATGACGTCGTGAACGCGTCGAGCAGGTCGAGGTGCCGCACGTCCCCGATCACGACCCGCCCACCCGGCTGCAGGCAGATCATCAGCTTGTCGAGTACGCTGAGGAAATAGCTCTTGCTCGGAAAGTACTGGGCGACCGAGTTGACCACGATCGTATCGATCTCACGGTCGGCGAATCGGTCGATCGCAAGCGCATCGCACCGCGCCAGCTCAACGTGCCGCCATCCGAGCCGCCGGCACTCGGCTGCAATACTGTCGAGCCCGACGGCCGAGATATCGGTCGCGAACACCTGCTCGCAGCTGTCGGCGTAACGGAACAACAACAGGCCGGTGCCGCAGCCGATTTCGAGCAGCCGACGTGGGCGCTGCTGCACGATTGTCGCTACTGCGCCATCAATCCATTCGCGCATCTCGTCGACCGCGATCGGCTGCTGGTCGTAACTGCTGATCCAGCCGGCGATGTCGAGTTGGGCATCGACCGTTTCGCTAGCCTGTCCGGCATACGAACGATCGAACACCTCGCGCCATTCGTCCACCCTGCCCTCGTCCTGGTGAGTTTCGGCGGCAGCGAGCAGATCGGCACTTGGCACCACGTAGGCGACCAGACGCTGTTCGTCGCCGGCGCCTTGAATCGCGACCGCGGCATCGCGGACATCGGCGTGTTCGGCGAGCCGACTCTCGATCTCCCCGAGCTCGATCCGAAACCCACGCAGCTTGACCTGATGATCGATTCGCCCGAGGTAGTCCAGCGTGCCGTCAGCCTGCCAGCGGACCAGATCGCCGGTGCGATACAGCCGCGTGCCGACCGCCGTCTGCTCCCCGTCGATGAACTTCTCCGCCGTCAGCTCGAATTTGTTGTGATACCCGCGCGCCAAGCCGACACCGCCGATGTGCAGTTCGCCCGGCGCACCGATCGGCTGCA